>SLBE01000020.1 GCA_007126465.1 Syntrophomonadaceae bacterium
AATTATCTTAGCCATTCCCACTTTTACTGTCTTAAAAATAATTATTGCTCATATCTATGAACGGGTTAAAGTGAAACGGGAGCAGCAAAGCGAAGTATAGGAGGGTGAAGCATGATCTTTACAGCTTCACCATGGATTTCCTTGATAGTACTTACCGCTTAACAGATTGAAAGGAGTTTTTTTGATGAGTGAGAAAAAACCGCAGGCAACGATTGTGATGGAAAGTGGCGCACAAATAACAATTGAGCTCGACCCTGATAACGCCCCGAATACGGTCAATAACTTTATTGACCTGGCCGGAAAAGGTTTCTACGATGGCTTAAGCTTTCACCGGGTGATACCCGGATTCATGATCCAGGGCGGATGTCCCCTTGGCTCGGGTACCGGTGGACCCGGTTATAAAATTAAGGGAGAATTCAGTGGAAACGGCTTTGAAAACAGTATGAGTTTTGAGCGTGGGGTCCTGGCCATGGCCCGTTCCCAGCATCCCGATTCGGCAGGATCACAGTTTTTTATCACAGTTGACGATGCCCCCCACCTGAACGGTCAGTATGCTGCTTTCGGAAAGGTAATTGAGGGGATGGATGAAGTTGACCGTATTGTTTCCGTGTCCACTGACCCCCGGGACAAACCGCTTGAAAAGGAAGTTATTAAAACCATCAAGGTAGAAACTTTCGGGGAAAAGTACAGCAAACCTGAAATACTCTAACTAACCAGTTCACCGTCACCAATAACCCTGGCTATATGCAGATCCCTTACCTTTTTTAAATCAAGATTATATGGTGAAGGGTGAGGGGTGAGATCTCGCTTGTAAAGCAGCCGCACCAGCGGCTGCTTTGCGTATCCGGGAATGTTTTCAATCACCACTCCTCCATCTCCATTATTCAGCTGAATGGGGGTTCCTACAGGATAAGCCGCCGTGCTATCCAAAAAAATCTTTAACACTTTCGGGTTGAAATATTCCTCTCCCCAGGCGGTAATCATATCAATCGCTTCATGTACTGCGTAACTATCACGATAACTCTTTTCTGATGTCAGGGCATCGTAAACATCAACCACGCCGACAATCTGGGCCAACTCAGAAGTTTTTTCAGCTTTTATTCCCCGGGGATAACCCTGCCCCTGGCAGCGCTCATGGTGCTGAAGAATAATATCTCCTACTTCTTCCGAATAAAGATTAGATGACCTGACCATATCGTATCCATACTGCGGATGCTTTTTAACAGCTTCATATTCTTCATCAGTCAGCTTATCCGGCTTTTTCAGGATCATCTCGGGGACAGCAACAAGGCCGATATCGTGCAAAAATGCACCTGTAGCAAGCTGCCTGAGAGTTTTTATATTATAGTTCATTTTTATCCCGATCATGGTAGCAATAATACAGCAGTTTACACTGTGGGCAAAGAGGTAACCATCGCGAATCCTGATATCACTGAGCTGGTTAATTACTTCCCGGTTATCAATTAAAGCGCCGACTATCCTGGAAACTACGGTCAGAATATCTTTTTCCCTGATGGCCAGGCCTTTTTTATCTGAACCGGCAGCATCGAGGTCTTTCATAACCCTGGCTATAACGGCGCGGCTATCACTGCGGATATCCAAGCAGACCGGATCAGGAAGCTCTACATCAGCGAGAAGGTCGTCGTGGATGTAAATTTCACTGACACCCATTTGTTTCAGGTAATAAATATGGTTAGGCTTAATCTTAATCTCCGCACTCAGCAAAACCTGGCCTAAAAAGCCTAAAATCGGCTTTTTATTTATCATACCCGGCTGAACATTATCGATCGATAATTTACGCAATTGACCACCTTCATCATTGTAATAAAGAGCATCAAATCAAGTTTTATGCAAAGCCATAAAATCTTCGAGCCTGACTACTTCCAGTCCTTTTTCCCGTAAACCATCTATAATCGGCCCCAGCGCTTCAACAGTAGGCTTTCGGCTTGAACCTTCGCTGTTAATTAAGGAACCGCTGTCATGGAAGAGAAGGATATCACCGGGGGCAACCCGGTCCAGGACCCGCCGCGTAACTCCTGCCGTTGTTGCCCTGGGATGCCAATCCTGTGAAGAAAGGCTCCACAGGACCATTTCCTGGCCCAAAAGCTTGGCAATTCTCCTCATGCGCATGTCATATAACCCCCGGGGCGGTCTTAAATAAGGAGGAAACACACCTGTGTTCTGAAGGACAATCAGGTTTGTCCTGACTATCTGCGCTGTCAGCTGGGGCGGTGCTGAGTTGGGAACAGTAATATGACCATAAGTATGATTTCCCACCTCGTGTCCTTCTTCAACAATCTGCTTCGCTATTTCCGGATACTGTTCCACATGTTTGCCGACCAGGAAAAAAGTTGCTGAGACCCCCTTCTCAGCAAGAACTTTTAAAATTTCCGGGGTATATTTACCACTGGGACCGTCATCAAAAGTTAGAACAACCTTGTTGCCGATGCCGGGATCACGTCTCACTATATCAGCCTGTGAACCGTAGCCCCTGTAAACATAGGAATAAGCCAGGGCCATCAGCATTGCCGCCGCCATTATTACTGCCCCGGACCAGAGAAAGATCTCACTGATATGCTGGACCGGGATCAGGTAGGCAACCAGGCGGGTCAGTCCATAACTGACAACCAGGGATCCTGATAGAAATATAATTACAATTAAACCTCGTACAAGCAGCCCAAAAAGCAAAAACTCTACCTCCTGTAGTTACACCGAACTGAGTTTATCTGATGATACAAAGGGTTTCAGCAAGTATTCTCTTCCAGGCTTAACCATGAAGCTTTCACCTTTCCAGGTAAATCTTATCTTATCATTTTCACCAACAAACTCACTTTGGTCTTCAAAATAGAGACTGATCAAGGCAGATTCAAGCAGCGCCTTGCCGTCCCGGCTTTCCAGGTTGATACTGGGAATATTATAGCTGTGCTCCCCTGGTATTTCAACTTCCAAAACAGCATCCCGGGGATCAATTTCAACACTGGGCGGGGAAAGGTCAGGCTCACGATCAATCGTAGCAGCCCATTTAATATGGCCGCTGATCGCTTTCGTTTCGGGGAATATATAACGGAAGTGCTGGTAGCGATAAAAAACGATTTGTGTCGCCCAACCGGAAGTCATTCCAAACTGCATTACGGAAGGGTCACCGGGGCCCCTTGAGCTCCAGCCAACTGCTCCGGTTCTGGCATTATGAGTTTCATAAAGACCCTTTGCGCGGTAAGCTGTCTCAATAATTTTCCTGTGCAGTTCTTCCGCTTCACTACAGTAACCGTAACGGAAAAGCACCTCCAGGGCAGAGTAATTGTTAATCATCCAGATTTGCCCACGCCAGTAATAACCATCTTTTTTATAGTTATATGAGGGGTCGTCAAAAGCCGCGCTGGGAATACCGTAATTGCCCCAGAATTTATCTTTGTTCAGGAGATACTTTTCAATTACTGCCTTTATCTTATCCAAATCTGAACTGGCCCCGACAAAAGCCGGCCACCAGACAGAGGGAGTAATCACTTCAATATACTTGCCATTGCGCCTGTCCAGCCAGGCCTGGCACTTTTCAGACCATAGGTCCTGATCAATCCTGTCTTTAAGTTCCCGGCCCCGTTCCCGGTAAGTTAAGGCAGCATCATTTTCACCGGCTTTTTCACAAAGGTAGGCGGTATTAATATAGGATTGGAAAAGCCAGCAGTTTAAATCTATAGCGCTGAAAAAGCGCGGGACCAAACCTATTACGAAACTCGGCAAAAAGCTGGGCGGGTAAAAGCGTGGGCTATCATCCAATCCGGACTCAAGGCCGTTGATATAGGAAAAGAAACCGTTACGCAGCTTTCTGTTCTCCTCCCACCAGCGCAAATTTTCTCGCAGGGGAGGAAGAACCTCTTCCAGAAAGGTTTCTTTTTGCTGATCTTCCCTTAATCGCTCATAAACCCTTGCTGCCGACCATGATTGCAGGGGCGGCTGTGAATAAAAATCAAGGACCCCGCGCAGCGAGTCATTAAGCTTGCTCGGAATCAGGTTGCGCTGCGCCCCGGCTATAAATGTAATTCCCTTAATTCTTAGCCTGAACCTGGCCTGTTTAGGAGCATAATAGTTACCATCGAGCTGGGTTAATAATAGATCTCCCGCTTTATGAGGATTCCACTCACTTAAGCCGATTACATGCTGTGGGGTATCCCAACCCCAGATAAAGGGGAAGTAAACCTTGGAAGGAACCGACCCCCAGCGGCTCATTTTATTACGCGGGTAATAAAGGCTGTTCTCTAGAGCCCAGGCAGCTAAATTTAATACTACCCGGGAAGGCTTGCTGTTACTTTCATAAGGTACAGGCAAGTTGCTTTCAAAATGTTCCCATCTTTCTTTCGCCCCGGCTTTCAACCCATCAAGGTTGCGTGCAGCCCTTTCTGCCCTTGTCACTGTTCCTTCAGCATCATCCGCAGAAAAAGATACAATAACTGACCAGCCTTGTTTTTCGCCTGGATTTAAATCAAGCCAGGGTCCGAGCAGCTCTTTTTTACGGACACTGCCGGAGGTCGGCAGAAAATAGGCATACAGTTTTTGGCCGGGCAGCCGGTGCCTGTCGGTCAACTGTAACCCCCCGTTTTTCTCTTTAAAGAAGCTAAACCCGTTAAAATGAGGATAGGGATTTTCCAGGTCACGGCCATGCGTCGGTAATAGCTTAAAGGCAGGCTTAACCTTTGCCCCTGAACCCGAAGTCTCCCAGGTGGTCTCCCACAGGGCCAGGTTTGTCTGCAAAAAGTAGAGCCTGCTGATCATGGTATAACTACCGTCAGAAGCTTTTTCTTCAATCATGTAGGGATATAGGTTGACTGCCCTTTTTTGCGGCTTATTAAAAAACACTTCTCCAGCTTCATTATAAAGAGCCGCGGCAAAATCATATATCCTGCCTGCTCCGAAAGAAGTAATTGTAGCATAAAGTGCGCTGCAGGACGCAGCTTCAGAATTAACCACGCTTTTAAAGCCGCAGTGACTGCCCAGTTCACTAAGAGGAGATCCGCTGGTGCTGCCTGCTATGTAAAAAGGTGCTCCTTCAACTTCAGCATAATGCCGATGCGGCCTACCCTGGTTTAGCCACTGTTTACGGTACAGATAGTATGCCACCAGGGCAATTATTACAGCGATTAAAATGTACAGTATTAACAAACCTTTCTTAAGTAGTAAACAGACTTTATTATTATATACTAACATAAATACCCGGCAAGACAAAATATTCAGGCAGGGGTTTTTCTGTCACTAAGTTATTTCAA
>SLBE01000217.1 GCA_007126465.1 Syntrophomonadaceae bacterium
CCTGTTTAGAAGTCAGAGGTCAGATAGCCGGAGAACCAGAAAAAAAATAATACTGGTAAAACCAATTCAGACTTAATCGTTGATTAATTTCCTGGTTGCGGATTTCTGACTTCCATTGCTATTTTTTTACCTTGCTTTATTATTACTCTTTTTTTTGTTTCAATCCTGCTTTAAAAGTAAAAATATCATAACTGTTTAGCTCCACCGGCATTACCATGACTTGTACCAGATGAGTGCTTTGGTCTTTTAAGCAAGCCGGATAGTTACAAAAGATCAAACAATTCTCAGCGGTGTGAAATTTATTCCATCGGCGGCAACAAACCGGTACTCCACGCCACTTCGTATGCCCTGAAAAATAAAATCCCGGCCGCTGTCGTGAATGTGACCAAAAACACATACTTTAACCGCGTATTTTTCCAACAGATCGGTAAAAATACTGGGTTTATTCTTTCGGTTAAAAGGAGGAAAATGCAAAGCGGTAATAATATTCGCCCGGGCTATACCGGCAGCACTCTTCAAAGAGAGTTCAAGTCGCTGTGCCTCGCGCAGGTAAAGTTTCTGATCTTCTACGCTATCAAAGCCTTCTTCACCGGGGCAAATCCAGCCCCTGGTCCCACAGATAACATAGTCTCCCCATGTAAAGTGATCATTCTGCAGGGCATAGATACCGGTGGGTAAAGCGGAGCGTACTTTGCCAATTGAATTCCACCAGAAATCGTGATTCCCTTTCACCAGGAGTTTTGTTCCCGGGAGTTCAGCCAACCACAAAAGATCTCTCGAGGCCTCTGAAAGATGCATGGCCCAGGAAATATCCCCGGCAACTATAACAAGGTCCTCTTTACCAACCGTTTCTTCCCAATTGATCTTAATTTTTTCAACATGGAACTCCCATTCGGGACCGAAAATATCCATCGGCTTATCCTGTCCGATAGAGAGGTGGATATCACCAATAGCATAAATTGCCATAGTTTTCTCCTAAACTTATAGATAAAAATCGTAACCCAGCCTGCTAAAGAAAACTACATTCGCTTCAGGCTTTTCTAAAACAGCATTTCCCTGGCTGCTCTTTATGCTCATTTCAGTGTTCTTAAGCAGGCTGGGTGGTACATTGCAATTTAGTCTGGGCAAATGCTAATATTCTTTGCATCTTCTTTTTAATATTACTAAATCAATGACTAAAATGCAAAAGGTGCTTTTTTCTGCTCATTAAAACGTTTCAAGACAATAATTGTGCTTTGTAAAAATTTTTATAAAATGATATAATGTCGCCATAGTTTAATTTATACAATTTAAGGAGGGTATTTACATCGTGGAAAATAAAGCACCAAGGAGGCCACGCCGTTACCTGCGCAGCAGAATTACCCGCAAGCTTATTTTAGATACTGCGCTGGATGTTTTTTTAAATGAAGGTTACGCCAAAACTACAATTGCAAAAATTAGCCAGCAGGCAAAAGTCGGCTATGGCACCGTTTACAGCCATTTTAAAGGCAAAGACGATATTTTAAACAAAGTCGTTGACAACGTCCTTGACGAATTTTATAACCTGCTGGAAGTTCCCTTTGCTCCCGAAACCCAGGAAGAAGCTCGCAACGCTTATTATGAGCTGGTTCTGACTTCTTTCCGCCTGGCAGAACAGCACCGCCCGATTATGAAAGTTTACCAGGAGGCTCTTGGCCAGTCTGATTCTATCGCCGATCACTGGCAGAGTATTATAGACCAGTTTATAAAAAGTTCTGCTCGCTCTTTTGAATATTCAAAGGAAAAAGGTTTAGCCAAGGAATTTGATATACAGGTTGGAGCAAAAGCCTATATTTTACTGGTAGATCGGTTTATCTGGGAAGTTGTAAATGAGCAGGAAGATAACCTGGAACATATCACCAGCACCATAATGGACTTGTTATTCCACGGGTTTTTTAAGCAGGAAGGGTAATTATAAAACTTATGTAACCACCCTGCCCATATCATTACCATGTACTGTCCAACCTGCTTAAGAAAACTGAAGCGAGCATAAAGTGCAGGCAAGGAAATGCCGGCGAAGCAAGGCCTGGAGCGGGTAGGCTGACAGGAAGTCGGCCACCGAGCGAGAGCTCCGGATGAGCTTATCGCGAGGGTAACCCAGGCGTAAGGTCGAAGCTAAGCCGTTGCAGTTCCGGCCTAAACGATCAGCGAGCGTAGTTTTCTTAAGCAGGTTGGACAGTTGCAAACTAATTGGCTTTACCGGGGTTGATAATGCGTTTTTCGGTCACAATTAAGTCAACCCTGCGGTCCCATTCTTCCACAGGAACTTCGGGCACTACCTGCAGGTCAAACACCAGGGCTACCAGGGGAGTGCCCGGTTTTAATAATTCAAAAAACCGGTCGTAATAGCCTCCACCATAACCAAGACGGTTACCCTTAAGATCAAAAGCAACACCGGGCACTATTAAAAGATCAATTTGATCCGGATTGTAAGGTCGAAGGGCTTCTTCTTTTGGTTCGGGGATATTATAAGCACCGGGAATGAAATCATTATCCCAATCAAGAATCCGGGAAGGAATCATTTTTCTTTCCTGAGGCCGGGGCTTTGGAGCCAGGGCAATTTTGCCCTGCCTGATTGTCTCTTCAACCATGGGCCTGGTATCAACTTCAGTCCCGAAGGATATGAAGTACATAATAGTCTCAGCGTTGCGGTAAACCTGCAGGCTGAAAAGATTCTCGCCGATAAGGCGGCTTTTCCCGGCAATGTCCTTATCTGTCAGCTGATCTCGCTCACTGATTACTTTTTTTCGCAGTTCTTTTTTTTGTTTTTTCATAGATATTATCCCGGCCGTCCTAATATGCCCGGGCAAAATATGCCGCTGCTACTGCCTTTTCTCCACAGGCGAAACATTTCTCTCCAGGCACTTCAGTATCAAAAGGCAGGCAGCGAATGGTTGCCTTAGTCTCATCCTTAATTTTTCCCTCACAGTCATCTTCTCCACACCAGGGAGCCAGGTAAAGACCGCGCTCCGTTTCCATCAACCGCTTAAACTCTTCATAATCGTCTCCGGTACGGGTATTGGCTTTCCGGAATTCAATCGCCTTTTCGAGCATATCATTTTGAATCTGCTCTAAAAGCTCTTTCAGGCGGGCCGGTACCTCTTCACGTTTTACAAATTCTTTTTCGCCCGTATCACGACGGGCCATGACAACATGACCTTTATCAAGATCCTTCGGACCAACCTCAATCCGGACGGGAGTTCCTTTCATTTCCCAATCATTAAACTTCCAGCCCGGTGAGTATTCCTCACGGTCGTCCAGCTTAACCCGTAAATCCTGCTTCAGCTGAATTTCAAGCTCACGGACTGATTCCAGGACACGCTCTTTTTCTTTTTTGCTCAATATGGGAACAATCACAACCTGGGTTGGAGCCATACGTGGCGGCAGTATTAAGCCTCGATCATCACCGTGAACCATGATTAAAGCACCAACGAGGCGGGTTGATACACCCCAGCTGGTTTGCCAGATATGTTTAAGCTGATCGTCCTGATCAAGAAAAGTAATATCAAATACTTTAGCAAAATGCTGCCCAAGGTTATGTGAAGTTCCGGCCTGCAGAGCTCGTCCGTCGGTCATCAGGGCTTCAACACAGTAAGTGCGCAGGGCACCGGCAAACTTTTCACGCTCCGTTTTCCGGCCGGCTATAGCAGGAATTGCCATCTCTGTTTCCAGGAATTCGCGGTATACCTCAAGCATCTGAAGGGTTTCCTCCTCCGCTTCTTCCTCGGTCCTGTGACAGGTATGTCCTTCCTGCCACAGGAATTCGGAAGTGCGCAGGAAGGGACGGGTTGATTTTTCCCAGCGAACTACGTTACACCACTGGTTAATCAATACGGGCAGATCACGCCATGACTGAATCCAGCGGGAATAAAAGTCACAAATAATTGCCTCGGAAGTAGGACGGACAGCAAGTGGTTCATTTAAAATTTCATTTCCACCCTTGGTCACCCAGGCCAGTTCAGGAGCAAAGCCTTCAACGTGGTCGGCTTCTTTTTGCAGTAAGCTCTGGGGAATAAAAGTAGGAAAATAGGCATTTTCATGGCCTGTATCTTTAAAACGCCGGTCCAGCTGTTCCTGGATTTTTTCCCAGATAGCAAATCCGAACGGCCGGATAGCCATAAAGCCTTTCATTGGAGCATAATCCATCATCTTTGTTTTTAATATTACATCAATATACCACTGCGAATAATCTACATTTTTGGGAGTAATCTCTTTGACGAACTCTTTATTCTGCTTCTGCTTTTTACTATTACCGCTGCCTTGCTCCACCAGAACCACCCTTTCTAAAACTGCATCATCTATTATTATTTGCTTATTCTAACACAGTTTTCAGCGAACGGCCAGTTCTTTGCGGGTTTGCAGCAGCCGCTGCCAGCTCTCCTCACTCAAGGGGCGGTTAAAGCTGCGGAAGTTAGCCAGCTTGAAGCCATGTTCATCGGCAAGATACCTGGTGCGCAGTATCGATTCCAGGTTTACCCCGGAAGAGCCTAAGCTGTAATGCTTGTACTGCTGCTCCAGGGCTAACATCATAGTTTCGGCCATACAGGCATAGGCCAGCCCTTCTTCAAAACCGAAATCCCAGCCCAGCGAAGGCTGCCCCGGCACTTCAACTACCCCACCGTCAATAACCAGGACATCGGGGCGGGCCTGATCAACTTCTTCGCTGACATTGGCCGGACGGGAAATATCACAGACTATTGCACCGCGGCTCAGGTTGCCGGCATGAATTACTTTATCCGTAGCACTGGTAGCGCTGATTACAATATCTGCCCGGGCCAGGACGGTATCTATATCGGTAGAAAACTCTATGATCCCCCTGCGCCGTCCTTCACCGTCGGCAAAAGCTTCAAACTCATCCATTGGGGCATCCGGTGCGGGCAGCTCGGGACAATCGGCTAAAATATATCCCATACTGCCAGGCTTTAAGGGCCTTCCCTGCCTTAAGATGGCAGACTGGTAACGGTAGATTTCAGCAGCAACCAGGTGCAGCCTATCGCTGGCAGTTTTATTGTTGGGATTACCGATCAGAATCAGGCGGGGTACCGTTTCTGAAAGTAAAAGTGAAATGCCACGACCGATTGAACCGGCAGCTCCTACAATAGCGGCAGTAGAATGAGAACGATCTACCTGTAGTTTTTCTGTAGCAGTGTTAACTGCGTCAACTGCAGAAACAACGGTATAGCTGTTGCCGGTTGTAATCGGCACCCCTTCATTTTTCAGGTAAAGCCCGCCCATGGAGGCAACAGCTGTAAACGCCCCGAGACCGACAATTTTTGCCCCGCGCTCACGAGCCATGCTTACAGCCGCTTTTAGCTCTGCCATGGCCTGTTTTCGAGGCATCTGCACGAATTCATCTGTCGTGCGGGGCAGGCCAATAAATTCACCATAAGCTGTTTTACCGGCTTCTGAATAAATTTTCGTTTTACCGGCAACAAAAGGTTCAATCATATCGCCAAACCGTCCGGTTAACTCGGCCAGCTCATCTTCATTAAAGGCAAGCAGGCTGTTATCGAACTGGTGGTAACTCTCAAGATCCAGGGCATGAATTAAAAAAGCGAAGCGACCTTCTTCCGGTTCGCCACTGGGAACTACTTCTTTGGCTGGATATGGAGTGAAAGTTGGAAAGTCATCAGTTTTTCCCGGCCTGATCAGGTAAGAGAGGAATTTAGCCGTGTTACCTTCTTTTAGAACTTCAAGCATTGCCTCAATCCCACCCAGGGCTTCACGACATTGTTCGTCAGTAATAATCAGCGGAGGCTCCATGCGAATAACCGCATTACCATTCAGGGTCGGGGCAACCCTTACCTTTTCAACGTTTAAAAGATATGATGAAATAGCCGGGGTTAACAGTTCCTGCTCAGCCATAACACCCAGAAGACTTCCGGGAAAGTGTTCCCGGTCCATATAGAACTCCAGACCCAGCATCAGACCACGCCCGCGGACAGCACTGATCAGTTCGGGGTACTTTTCTTTAAGTTCAAGCAGGCCTTTCTTTAAAAGATCGCCCTTCAGGCGCACCTCTTTTAATATAGAGTTATTATTTGCAGTCAATTCTTTTATAACCTGTATCCCGACCCTGCAGGCCAGGGCGTTACCGGCAAAGGTGGAAGAGTGTTTTAACCCAAAATCTTCTGTATAAACACCGACAGTGCTAAGACAGGCGCCGATCGGTATTATACCTCCACCTAAAGCCTTGGCAAGAACCATTACGTCGGGGGCAACATTTTCCTGCTCACAGGCAAAGAGAGCACCCGTTCTTCCGAGGCCGGTCTGTACTTCGTCCAGCACAAGAAGAACTTTATGCTCCCGGCAAATCTCCTTTGCAGCTGAAAGATATCCCCGGGGAGGTTCTACTATACCGCCTTCCCCCTGGATCGGCTCAATAAAAAAAGCGGCATAATAATCCGGTTTGGCTGACAGTTCCTTTTTAAGAGCCTCAAGATCACCGTAAGGGATATGATTAAACCCTTCGGCGGGGGCATTAAAAGCTTCCTGGTATCCGGGATTGCCGGTTGCAGATAGAGCTCCGAATGTTTTACCGTGAAAGCTGTTGTCAGTAGCCAAAATTCCCAGGCGACCTGTTGAAGAGCGACACAATTTTATTGCCGCTTCCACCGCTTCAGCACCACTGTTGGCAAATGTAACATATTCCAGGCCTTCAGGAGCCAGTTCTACCAGGCGACGGGCCAATTCACCGGCAGCATCTAAAGCAGAAGGCTGGATAAAGTTAGGTTCTCCGGAGTCCCTGTAATTATTGATTGCTCCCCAGATTGATTCCGGGTTATGACCAAAAGGCAGGGCCCCATAAGCGGCAATACAATCAAGATAGCGATTACCCTGGTCATCAAAAAGATGACAGCCTTCGCCACGGACATATTTTTGATCGAGCTTAATACTCTCCAGCATCTCGCCCAGATATGGATTAACAAAGCGGGTGTAATTATTCATAAGTTGAACCTCCTAAACTTATCTGTGCACATTATTGTGCACAGCAATAGTCCCATTTTAACCCGAACCCACAAAAAAATCAATAAAAAAAACCTGCCCAATCAGGATTGGTCAGGTTGAATAAACTTTTTTTGCAAATGCCCGGCCTGCTTCAGGCTTTGCTAAACCGGTATTTCCATGCCTGCACTTTATGCTCGCTGCAGTTTTCTTAAGCAGGCCGTGCTGTATCAAGCGATACAGACTGAGTAATTGCCTTTTTCTATGTGAAATCCAGAATGTTGCTTTGTTTACTGGTTTTCGGGTGCAATTATTGAAACTGCATGGCGATCGGGATCCATGTTCTCTTCAACCATGGCCAGGATTTCTTCCCTCTTTACTTCATGGAGAATTGAAGGCAGCTGGAAAAGGTCTGCCCCTTTAAAACGCAAAGCAAGAAAATTATTAGCAATAAATTCCAGCGAGTTAAAGCGGCGAATATAGCCACCCAGGATTTTGCGGCGGTGACGCTCAAACTGCTCTTCGCTAATACCTTTCTTGTTGATTCCGGCAATTGCCTCCATAATTCTGTGGTAGAGCTGATCGGGATCCCTGGTTTCTCCACCAATCATGGTATGACCATAATTAATTTCAGCAGTGTATTCGGCATCAAAATTTTCATCAATCAGGTCTTCCCGGTAGAGATTATTATACAGCTCCTCGCTTGAACCAAACAGGATGTCAAGCAGCAGTTCCATCAGTATTTCCCTGCGCATTTTTTCCCGTCCCTGTAAATTGCCTGCTACCATATCTTTGAAGCCTAAAAGCAGGATCGGTTCAGAGACAACCAGTTCCTGCACGGTCCGCTTTCTGTTAATCTTGTCAGGCTCACCAGGATATTGACGCACTATTGCTCCCATAGTTTTGTAATTCCTGGCAGATAGATTCTCTTCCACCTGGCGTCCAACCTGTTCGGGCACCAGGTCGCCAACGACAAAAAGAGCCATATTGCTGGGATGGTAAAAATTGTTATAGCAGCGGTAAAGCAGATCGGGGGTGATCCTGGAAATGCTTTCGATAGTCCCGGCAATGTCATTACGGACCGGGTGTTCGCAGTAAAGGCCTTCAAGCAGGTTAAAAAACACGCGCCAGTGGGGGTGATCTTCATACATCTTAATTTCCTGGCCGATAATTCCCTGCTCTTTTTCAACTGTTTTTTCAGTAAAATAAGGTTCCTGTACAAAATCAAGCAGATGCTGTAAATTTTGTTCAAAGTTTGCCGTGCAGGAAAACAGGTAGGATGTCTGGGTAAACGATGTAAAAGCATTTGCGGAAGCCCCCAGGGCGGCAAAACGGTCAAAAACATTGCCCCGTTCATCTTCAAATAATTTGTGCTCCAAAAAATGGGCCACTCCGTCAGGCAGTTTAGTATATTCCTGTTCCGGCTCAACCCGGAAGCAGTTATCAATTGAACCAAAACGGGTAGAAAACACGGCATATTTCTTCTGGTAGCCGGGGCGGGGCAGCACATATAGGTCCATACCGGGTTCTACCCGGAAATGATAAAGCGTCTCCTGAAGCTCCCTGTTTTCAATTAAACGACAATTCTCTGTCATTTTACATTGAACCTCCTTCCCTGGGCCGTAGCAAATAAACTGTATCAAGCTTAACTCTATCAGCTACTGCCTTCAGCTCTTCCAGGCCTACTGATTCAATTCCAGCGGCCAGTTCTTCAATAGTATAAGTTTTTCCACCTACTGAACTGTCCAGGTGAAATGAGATCAGCTGGCTGGGGCTGTCCTGCCTGGAACGCAGCTGATTAACCAGACCCTGTTTTGTATTATCCAGTTCAACATCACTGATATTTCCTTCAGCCATATCCGCAAGCTGCTGCTCAATTATTTCCCGTGCTTTGTCGCGCTCCTCGTAATTGATTCCGGCTGATATAACCATCAGGCCTTTATGCTTTTCCAGGCGCGAGTGGATATAGTAGGCCAGCCCGGCCTCTTCCCTGACATTCATGAACAACTTGGAATGCGGAAAACCGCCTAAAATACCGCTGTAAACCAGGAGAGCACAATAAAGATCGTCCTGGTAGCTGGTATAGGTCCGGTAACCCATTACCAGCTTCGACTGGTTAATGGCCATTTCTTCTTCATGAAATTTAATTTTTTCAACAGGACGCATTATTTCAGTTCCGGAAAGTTCAAGCGTTTCACCATTGCGTGGAAAAGCAAAAATTTTGTCTGCTGTTTCCCGAACTATTTTTTCGTCAAGATCGCCGATGACATAAAAATCAATTGGGTTACGGTTAAACAGGATTTGATAATAATCATATAAACCGGCAGGATCGATCTGTTCATAATCTTCAATCCGCCCCAGCTTAAAGACACCAAAGTTTTCTTCTGCACACATCAAGGCCAGGCAGCGTTCCGTGGCATATGAAACTTTATCATTAAGTATGGCCCGGATATCTTTAATGAGCTGATTTTTCTCCTGCCTGACATAGTCCTCCCTGAATGCATTATTTTCAACCAGGGGGTTCCCGATAACCGAACCCAGGACAGAGATCCCTTCAGCTAAAAGCCTGCCGTTTTCACCCAGGTAGCGATCGTGTGCTGTTTCCATGGTAAATGCCAGGATATGCCTTTCGCCGCTTTTCACAATATCAGTGGCGACATCAGCTCCGTAAAGGCTCTCCAGCTTTTGCTGCAGGCTTAAGTAATCAGGGTAATCACTGCTGCCCTGTTCTAGGACAGAAGGCAAAAGTGCATTATATGCCGCCCGCTCCGGTGTCAGATCCTGGTGAACAAATAAACCCATTGATATTGTTTTAAATTTCTCTGTCGGCATAAAAATCAGCCTGATTCCATTTTCAAGATAATGATATTTTGTATCTTCGAGCAAAATCATACCCCCGTTTCTGTAATTATTGACGATTACTCAAGTTACCTTTTAATACTGCCCATTTTGCTGAAGAAAACTGCGGTCACTGATCGTTTAGGTTTGAACTGCAGCGGCTTAGCTTCAGGCTTTGCACCTGGTTTATTCTTATATACCTTTATATAAAGCCTTCGCTCTCTGATCGCTACAACCTTTTTAATCAGGCCGGGCATTTATAATGATAGTTAATTTAAAAAGTTCGCTACTCCAGTTACCAGTTTTTCCACAACTTATTTTAGTTTAACCTTTTCTCACTCTATAAAGCAAGTATAGATGTGAAAGTTTGACTTGAACAGGGCTTGGTGGTATCATGAATTTGCAAAAGAACAGTCAGGCGCCCGTGGTGAAAGGGATATCACGCAGGCCTCCGGAGCCTGAAGTCGGGGTTCGAATCCCTGCGGGCGTACCAATAACTTTATGGAGCAACCTGCTTACAGGTTGCTCGATTTTTATACATAATCCAGGACAAAGGAGTTCGACTCATGCCAAAAGTGACTTTTATTCCCCAAAACAAGGAAGTTAAAGTTGAAGCAGGAACTGATTTACTGAAAGCAGCCGACATGGCCGGTCTTTATATTGAAGGAGACTGCGCCGGCCGCGGGACCTGTGGAAAATGCAAGGTAAAAATAGCTGAAGGTGAAAAAAGCAAACCGAACAAAGCTGAAGAAAAGCATCTTTCCGAAAAAGAGATCGACGCCGGATGGGTTCTGGCCTGCCAGCATAAAATGGAAAAAGACCTGGTTGTAGAAATCCCGATCCAGAAAGATGCTCACCTGCGGAAAACCTCGCTCAAAGGTGGAGTTGAGCATTTAAGCGCTGAACCACTGGTAGAAAAAGTCCATGTCAAAATGGAAAGACCTGCTGTTGAAGATCAGACCGCAGACCTGGAAAGGCTTCTCAGGCACCTTGAAAAACCGGATTTATCAGTTGAGCTGCGCGAACTATCTCAATTTCCTGCCCTGCTCAGGAGCAATTCTTTCGCTGTTACAGTCGCTATAACCGGTAACAGAATTATTTCTATAGAACCGGGTGATACCACCAACCAGATCTTTGGAGTGGCGTTTGACATTGGCACTACCACCATTGCAGGTTCGCTGATAGACCTGAAAAAAGCCGAAGTGCTCGCTGTTGCCGCAATAACCAACCCACAGAACGCTTACGGGGCCGATGTGATTTCCAGGATTACCCATGCATCAGAAAGCAGGGAAAACCTTCAGCAGCTTCAGGATAAAGTAATCGAAGCGGCTAATTCAATTATAAAAGACCTTTTAAAACAGACTAAAGTGGCCCGGGATAGGATTTACGAAGTAACTGCAGTTGGCAATACCACCATGAGTCACCTCTTTATGGGAGTTGACCCAACCTACCTGGCACCGGCTCCATTTGTTCCCGCCTACAGCCGGGCTCTCGAAGTTGAAGCTTCTGCGCTGGGTCTGAATATCAACCCGGCCGGCCGGGTTATCTTCCTGCCAAATATAGCGGGCTATGTCGGATCAGATACTGTAGGGGTAATCCTTGCAACTGATATGGATAAGCGAACTGAAAACTGCGCTGCAATAGATATCGGAACAAACGGGGAACTGGTCCTTGCAGCTAACGGGCGACTAATGGCCTGCTCTACAGCAGCAGGGCCTGCCTTTGAAGGAGCCCAGATCAAGCATGGCATGCGTGCTGCCTCGGGAGCAATAGAACTTGTTAATTACGAAGATGGTGAAATTAAGCTTTCCATGATCGACGATGCCCCGGCCTGCGGAATCTGCGGTTCCGGGCTGATTGACTCCATAGCAGCGCTGGTTAACGCCGGTTTAATCGAATCATCCGGTCGATTTGTCAACCCGGAAGATAACCCGGAAAAAGTGCCCGAACAATTTAAAGACAGGCTTCGTAAAGGCACTAATGGCTATGAATTTGTCCTTGTGGCTGCTGAAGATTCCGATACCGGGGAAGACATTGTTCTGAGCCAGGGCGATGTACGTGAGCTGCAGCTGGCCAAGGGAGCTATCTATGCCGGCCTGATGATTTTGCTTAAAGAAGCGGGAATCAGTAAAGATGACCTTGACCAGATATTGCTGGCAGGCGCTTTTGGCAACTATGTCCGCAAGGAAAGTGCTTTAACTATAGGGCTATTACCTCAACTTCCCCCGGAAAAGATTATTGCCGTAGGTAATGCTGCAGGAGACGGTGCACGAATGGCCCTGGCTTCAAAAAGTGTCCGGGATAGGGCCAAAGCTCTCCCCGAAAAAGTAGAACACCTTGAGCTTTCTACCAGGATGGATTTCCAGGATATTTTTGTTGATGCCATGTCATTCACGAAGGTTTAGTAACACCGGAAGGAAACAAGGCTGCATTGTAGAATCAAAGTAAAAACCGGGCAATATGTTTACCGGTTAATTCGAACTTACATATACAGGGAGGTAAGAAATGTTTCAGGCAAAGGATATAATGAGTACACCCGCTATCAGTATCAGCAGCGAGCAAACCCTGAAAGAAGCAATTAGCCTGCTTGCAGAAAAAAAAGTCAGCGGTTTTCCGGTGGTTGACGAGCAGGACCAGGTCATAGGAATAATATCCGATACCGATATAATTGCTTACTCTCAAAAGATCAGTGTTGTTCCCCACACTACCCTTTCAGGATGGATTTCTCCCTATGCCAATGTAGAAGATCTGGCCAGCATGAAAAAAGGCTATGAGCTGCTGGGGAAAACCACGGTTAAAGAAATTATGACAAAAAAAGTTTATACAGTTACAGAAGATACAGACGCCCCGGATGTTGCCAAGTTGATGAGCAAGCGCAATATTAACCGTATCCCGGTAATCAACAGTGAAGGCAAACTTACAGGGATTGTTACCAGGGCAGACATGGTTCAGTGTATGGCCAAGTATTAGAAATTATAGTAGCTGCCCAGCCTACTGAAGAAAACTTCTCTCGCTGATCGTTTAGGCTGAAACTGCACCGGCTTAGCTTCAGCCTTTCGCCTGGGTTGCCCTCGCGATAAGCTCATCCAGAGCTCTCGCTCGGTGGCCGACTTCCTGTCGACCAACCCGCTTCAGGCATTGCTTCACCGGCATTTTCGAGCCGCACTTTATGCTCGCTCACTTTTCTTCAGTAGGCTGGGCAGTCATAAAATTATAAAATAAATTGAGGGTAAACTGTGCATAAAAAGTCAATGCAAGGTCACAAAACAGGCGGTTTCCTTAGCCGCCTGTTTAAAATTAAACTTCTGGCCGGTCTCTGGACAGGAAAACTGCTTTTAATCATAACAAGGCTGTCCGGACGTGGCGGAACAACTTTACCCGGCCGAATTGCCCAAAAAATTGAACCAAAGCTTACTTCGTATTTAGCTTCACTTTTACCCTCAGGCACCCTGCTGATTACCGGCACCAACGGTAAAACTACTACTTCAGCCCTACTAAGCAGCATCCTTAAAGAAGCCGGCTACAGGTGCATTAATAACCAATCCGGATCCAACCTGTCCTGGGGAATCGCTTCTTCCCTGGTTGCAGAAACAAGCCTTAGCGGTCACCTGAGAGAAGACATGGCAGTCATGGAAGTAGATGAAGGTGCCCTGCCCGGAGTTACAGGGAGTATGAAACCGCGGGGCATTACAATTACTAATATTTTCAGGGATCAACTGGATCGTTACGGCGAAGTAGATCATGTTCTGCAAAAAATTAAAACAGGGCTAGATTTACAGCCGCAGGATGGCTTTGAAGTTATTAATGCCGATGATCCTTCCCTGACCGGGATCCAGGCGGGACAGCATAAAAAAAGATGGCTTTATGGACTGGAACTAGACCTCCCCGAAGATACATTTGAGAACACCGGCCGGGATATGAAAGCTTGCCCGCACTGCAAGGAAGAGCTGCAATACGAAAAACTTTTTTACGCCCACCTTGGTCATTACGGCTGCCATTCATGCGGGTACAAAAGGCCAAAGCCCGATATCAGGCTGATGAAGGCCAGCGAATCGGTAAATGGAGTAACTGCCTTGCAAATTGAACTGCCCGGAGAAACTGCCGAGATTAAGTTTCCCCTGCCCGGTACATACAACTTCTACAATCTCCTGGCTGCCGTTGCCACGGCAAAAGCCCTTGATATCCCAACAACACTTATTACCAGCGCACTGGAGAAATCAGTTCCTTCTTTTGGCCGAATGGAATTTTTTGAAGCAGGCGGGAAAACCATTATCATAGCATTAATCAAAAACCCGGTAGGTGCCAATGAAGTAATAAGGACTATACTCAACCAAAGCGATAAGGTAAACCTCCTGGTAGCCATCAATGACAAAATTGCCGACGGCACTGATGTTTCATGGCTATGGGATGTAGATTTTGAACAGTTGGGCTTAGTAAAAGATAGTTTTTCCGGCCTCTATGCATCCGGCCTGAGAGCATGGGATATGGCAGTCCGCTTTAAATACGCAGGTTTCGATCCGGGGCAGGTTTCAATTGAGGAAAACACTGAAAAAGCAGTCAGGTCGGCACTGGAAGTAACTCCTCCGGGCAGCAAGTTATTTATCCTGCCCAGTTACACCGCTATGCTTGAAATCCGACGAACTTTAAACAAAATGGGCCTTGGCAAACCCTACTGGGAGGAATAATCATGGCCGGTATTAAAATATATCACCTCTATCCCGATCATCTAAATCTTTACGGAGATCGGGGCAATATGATTGCCCTGTGCCGCAGGGCCGAATGGCATAATATTAGCATCGAAGTTGTTCCCGTAAGGCCCGGGGATAAAATGGCTTTTTCTCAATGTGACTTGCTTTTTATGGGTGGTGGCCAGGATAGCGATCAGCAAATGGTAGCCGAAGATCTAAAAAAGCGCAGCAGTGAATTAAGTTCTGCAGTAGAAGACGGTATGGTTATATTTGCAGTCTGCGGCTCGTACCAACTTCTCGGCTCACACTATATAACAGGCAGTGGAGAAAAAATAGGCGGGCTGGAACTAATCAATTTATACACAGAAGCCGGAACAAAAAGGCTAATCGGCAACGCAGTAATTAACTGTTCCCTGTGGTATCCAACGAAAACCCTGGTCGGATTTGAAAACCATGCCGGCAAAACATATCTCGGCCCGGGACTAAAACCGCTTGGCCAGGTAATGATCGGTCACGGTAATAACGGCACTGATAAAACAGAAGGTGCCGTTTACAAAAATGTAATCGGCACCTATCTACATGGATCACTACTACCAAAAAATCCCTGGCTTACTGATTTCCTGCTTGAGAAAGCTCTTGCTTACCGTGGTCAGGATTTTATCCCGGCCAATCTTGATGATTCCTTAGAAGAACAGGCTCACAATGCCTTCATTAAGCTGGCCGGCTCCAAAAAGCATAAAAGGATGTCTACCAGGGCATAAAACAACCGTAACTGTCCAGCCTGCTTTAACAAACTACACGTTAATAGAGCAGTTAGATCATGTATTCGATATCGGCTTCTTCATACAGCGATTGAACCAGCTGGTTAATAACCGCCGGCACCTGCTGCTCGATCATTGCTTCTTCTACTTCCTCTTTTACATCTTCGAAATCAGTTTCTTCTGCCTCCCTGCGATCGGTAACCTCGATTATGTGAAAGCCAAAGGTAGTTTCCACAGGTCCACCGACTTCACCTGTTTCAAGTGCAAACGCAGCTTCCTCAAACTCATCAACCATCATTCCGCGACCGAAAAAGCCAAGGTCCCCACCATCATCTTTATTGGAAAGATCCGTGGAATACTCCGCAGCCAGATCGGCAAAATCTTCACCTTCGTCAAGCAGGCCCATTACTTCATCTGCTTCTTCCCGGCTTTCAACAAGGATATGCCTGGCCTCTACTTCTTCTTCAGTATCGAAGAGATGACGGTTTTCTTCAAAATATTCTTCAGCTTCTTCTTCTGAAATATCTATCTCTTCCATGGCCAGCTTACGAACCAGCAGGTTGAGGCGTGCATCTTCGCGGAAAGCATCCATGCTGATACCATACTGCTCAAGGATCATTTCAAACTGTTCTTCAGCCCCCTGGAAGCTTTCATCAATAATGTTCATAATTTCTTCTTCCAGCTCATCTTCGCTGACAGAAATCCCTTCCTCTTCTGCCAGTTGCGTGATCAACTTCCTGGTTATAACCTGATCAAGGACTTCACGACCACCCTGGGCGTACATCGCTTCAAATAACTCATCCCGGGTTATTTCCTCTCCGTTTACGGTTGCAACTACTTCACCCTGCTCCACAGCAGGTCCTGTTGAAGGCTGCTGAACTAACATTACGGTTAAAACAATTACTGCCAAGACAAGGACGGCAATAACCCCCAGCAGTAACTGCGGCTTAGCCAGTTCCTGCAGACGCTCACCGGCAGGTTTTTTATCTTTTTCCATCACTTTCACCCCTCTTATTTTCCCTTATATTAAGGAATTATCTTATTCATAGGAAATTCGAGGATACCTTCTGCCCCGGCATCCTGTAATTCACAGATTAAAGATCTTACTTTCTTCTCATCAACAACAGTTTCAACAGCTACCCATTCATCAGCACAGAGATTAGAAATTGTCGGCTTACGAAGTGCGGGGAGAAGATCCACTACCCGCTCAAGATTGCTGCTGTGAACATTCATTTTCAACATTACTTTTTGCTCCGCCAGCAGCGCTCCCTGTAAGAGAGTTATCATCCTCTCCACTTTTTTCTTTTTCCAGGGATCGTCATAACTCTGATGATTCATAATAACCCTGGGTGTTGAAACAAGGATTGTTTCAATTATTCTGAGCTGATTTGCTTTAAGAGAACGCCCTGTTTCTGTCAATTCAGCAATTGCATCTGCCAGGAGAGGCGGCTTTACTTCGGTTGCACCCCAAGAAAAGGAAACTGAAGCATTTACACCTTTTCCTTCCAGGTAACGCTTGGTGCTTTCAACCAGTTCGGTGGCAATGCGCTTGCCTTCAAGATCTTCCGCTTTCTGTATATCAGAATCCTGAGGCACCGCCAAAACCAGCCGGACTGGCCTGAGGCCTCTTTTTGAATAATGCAGATCGGTCAGCTCCCTGACATCGGCGGCTGTTTCGTTAATCCAGTCCTTACCGGTCAGTCCGACATCAAGGACCTGATCTTCCACATATTTGGGAATCTCCTGGGCGCGCATCAGGACACAGTCAATTTCCTCATCGTCTATGTAAGGGTAATATGAACGATCTCCGATTTGAATGTTATAGCCTGCCTTTTTAAACATATCCAGGGTAGTGTTTTGCAGGCTGCCGGCAGGCAGGCCGAGCTTTAACTTTTTCATGATTTTCGCTCCTTTTAGGTTTTAAATATACATAACTTCTCAACCATATTCAATTGCGGCTGCTTGCTATGCAATTACGAATATACTTAAGTTAGCACGTCAGGTCACCACTGTCAAACCAAAGGGTAATAAATTTGTTCTACTGAAGAGCTATTAACAATGCCTAAAAATAATTGAGCAGGAACTGATGCTGTGATTAAAGAATTATTAGGAGCAGGTTCTAACAAGGGGGTTTAATGATGAGTCAAAGTGAAATGAGCAGGGCTAAAAGGCA
>SLBE01000127.1 GCA_007126465.1 Syntrophomonadaceae bacterium
TATGGCGGGAGTAGATGGGAATCGAACCCACCGCAGGGGGCTGCCCTGCCACTGGATTTGAAGTCCAGGAACGCCACCAGGCCGCTAACTACTCCCATTGCAAGAAAACTAACTAAATTAATTTATCCATATGCTATTATATTGGTTTTAACCTGCACGGGCAAGCATATCTTTAGTAATTTACAATTAAAAACTGCTGACAAAAGGTTCAGCAGTTACTGAGCGGCTATAAAAATGTAACAAGCCCCTAAATATTTTAAATAATACTTAAAAACAGCTCCACAAGATTAGGATCGAACTGGCTTCCGGAATTCCGTTTTAATTCCTTAATGGCTTCTTCCCGGGTGAGCGCCCTGCGGTAAGGACGATCGTTGGTCATAGCATCATAAGCATCAACTATGGAAAGAATTCTACATTCCAGGGGTATTTCTTCTTCCTTTAAACCTAAGGGGTAACCGCTTCCATCCCACTTTTCATGATGCCTCAATATCAAATCAGCCACCTGGTTTAATTCCGGTGAAGTCTGGGCAATGCGATACCCTTTCTCAGGATGCTGTCTCATAATAATCCATTCTTCGTCTGTAAGCCGATCCTTCTTAAATAAAATATTATCAGGTATGCCAACCTTACCGAGATCGTGAACCTGTGCTACCAGGGAAAGAGCTGTTAAGCAGTGTTTATCCAAACCTACGGCTTCACCCATTTTCATGCACAGTTCATCAAGCCGGTCGGCATGACCGTTTGCGATATAATCTCTTTCCGAGAGTGCAGCAAGTAATGCCTGGACAACCTGGTTACGGGCACTCTCGCTCCGATCCTGTTTGTCCAGGTAAAGCTTTTTATTAGCCTCTATAATTACTTCTTCGAGTGGTTCAGACTGATCATAGCTTTTTGCATAACCAATAGCCATGCTTATTGGTATATCTTCATTTTTCAAGTTGTGCTTATCGATTTCTTTACGGATCAGATTGACGATCTCTTCCCCGCTGCGGTCAGTTGATCGTGGCATGATCGCTACAAACTCATCGCCACCAACCCGGGCCAGCACATCTCCTCTATGTAGAACTTTACTCAAGAGTTCGGCGCATGTTTGAAGAATGCGATCTCCCTCTTTTTGGCCCATCGTTTCATTTATAAGCTTTAACCCGTTCAAGTCGGCAGTAACCATTAGCACAGGGTACTCCCGGCCTCCTTCCAGGCGTTTAATTTCATTTTCAAAATAGATCCGGTTATATAGCCCGGTAAGCTGATCATGAAGGGTTAAATACTCAAGCATTTCCCGATCCCGCTTGTGCTGATTACGAACTTCTGCATCACGCAATTCCCGCCTGACTGCCGGAGCCAATCTGGACAGGTTGTCCTTCATAATGTAGTCATGAGCCCCAAGGCGCATCGCTTCTACAGCTATTTCTTCCCCAATAGTGCCGGATACAATAATAAAGGGCAAATCCCGCCTGCTTTCTTTTGTAACCTGGAGAGCTTCCGGAGCGCTGAAACGTGGCATAGCATGGTCTGATATAACCAGCTGCCAGCTATCATCAGAAAGTGCCTTTTGCAGGTCTTCACTGGTTTCTACACGCGTGTAAATCGTTTCGAAACCACCTTTTTTTAAAGCTCTCAGCAGCAACAGCAAATCATCTTCAGAGTCTTCAACTATTATTGTCCGGATTAAGGTCACTAATAATGCCTCCAATAGTGAAAAATTCTTTGTCTATTCTACACGATTGAAACCAATAAGCCAAGCTCTACGAATTTTTTTAATCCCTGGATTTATTTCAATTAATGAATTTTCATACCATCCCCAAAAAGCTGATTTATATTGCGGGCAAAGTTCTCCTTGCTTACCAAACATATGCGGAAAATATTTTGCTCAAATCTATAATCAACAGGCGCAACTTATTAATTAACTATTTCCCTGTTAAAATGCTTCTTTTATAACTTTATAATATAATTATTGCAACTATTTAGGTATGGGGAAAATCCCCATTTTTTAAAAATAAATCCCCATTTTTCACTAACACTTTTCATTAACAATAACAAACTGCCTAAATGGCAGTTTTAGTTATCGGTCATTTTAAAATCCAACAAGTGTCATTCTTTTAGTATTCGCTGTCGAAATTACCGGTTAAACCGAAACTCCTGGCCAGTTCAACCATGCTATCTTCTCTACAGATTTTCAGCTTTTCTTTCAAGTTCTCTTTGTGTCTGTCCACAGTCTTAACACTTATAGAAAGTATTTCAGCAATCTCAGATCGGCTGTACCCTTCGGCAATCATCTGCATTACTTCACGTTCACGCGGCGACAGCTGCTCTAAACCACACTGACTGACTTGAGTTTCTTTCTCCCCAATAAAACCATCAACTAAAACCTGTGAAACAGCAGGGCTAAGAAAGATTTGGTTAACTTGCACTGCTTTCATCGCTAACTCAAGATCATCAAAAGCAGAACCTTTATAAATAAAACCGGACGCCCCGCACCGCAATGCTCTTGTTACATAGTTTTCTTCAACATGCATTGATAAAATTATAATTTTTACCAGCGGGCACTCAATCTTAATATGCGACAAAGCTTCCAAACCATTGAGCCCTGGCATGGCTATATCCATAATAACTAAATCGGGTTCGCATTTGCGGGTTAGCTCTATTGCTTCTCTTCCATTAACAGCTTCACCAACCACGCTAACCATGGCCTTATTTTCCAATAATGAACGCAACCCCTGACGAACTATGGCATGATCATCGGCAAGCAGTACTTTCATCAGTTTTTACCTCCTTCAACCAGCTTTGCCATGGTATTTCTATATTGATTGTCGTGCCTTCACTGGGTACAGAATCAATTTTGAATTTACCGTTCAGTAATTTTATTCTTTCCTTCATCCCTGTTAAACCTATATGTTCTGATGATACAACCATTTTATCTGTTTCAAAACCAACTCCATCATCAGACACTGTAACTTTCAGAATTCCATTTTTCTTGCTGATATCTACTTCTGCACTACTGGCATTTGAATGACGTGCAATATTTGTCAAGGATTCCTGGACACAGCGATACAGCGCTGTTTCAACCTGTTGTGCTAATCTTTCAGTAAAACTGTTAGTGGATAAAATAGTTTTAATACCGGTCCGATTCTCAAACCCGTTAACCATATTTTTGATAGCCGGGAGCAAGCCCATATCATCAAGTGCCGGAGGTCGCAGCGAAACTGATAACCTCCGGACCAGGTTAATTGTAAAATCAATTAGGTCTATACTTTGCTTCAAGTGTCGCTCAGACTTCTCATCACCAGGTATAAACTCATTTAGAAGCTGCAAATCAAGCTTAACAGCGGTTAGAGCCTGGCCCAGTTCATCGTGCAGTTCCCGTGCCAGCCGGGCTCTCTCTTCTTCGATAGCCTCCAGAATTCTTTTGGAAAGCGCCTCTATACGGGCATGGCTGTTTTTCAGTTTTTGCTCGTAATTTACCTGTTCGGTAATATCGCGGGCAATGCCTTCAAAGGCAACCAACCTGTTCTGCTCATCATAGACGGGAACAATGTTTTGTTCTGAGCAGATAATATTTCCATTTTTATGGAACCAACGTGTTCTTATCGGACCCTCGAAGGAAATCTCTCCACTCATATATTTAGTAAACATATCCTTATCCTCAGAATATATTACTTCAAACCCTAAATTAGGATTGTTATATATTTCTTCAGGGGTGTAACCTATAAAGTCTGCCACAGATGGGGTGATGTATTCTGCCTGTAAATCTGGATACAGGCGTATCCTGAAAATAATATCCCTGGCATGCTCGGCTATGTGGCGAAACCTCGCTTCGCTTTTACGCAGTTTTTCCAGGGCTTTTTTGCCCTCTGCTTTTACGTTGGAGTTGTAAAGCGCTCTTTCAACTAAAGGGATTAAGCGGGCCAGATTATCTTTCATAATATAATCATGGGCCCCTGCTTTCATTGCAGCAACTGCAATATCCTGGTCAATAATGCTTGATACTATGATAAATGGAAGATCAAGACCGCTTTCTTTGAGTACATTTAGGGCTTCCGGTGCACTGAAATCAGGTAACACGTGATCGGAAATAATCAAATCCCACTGATCATTTTTTAAAGCTGTGCGAAGCTCCTCAGAAGTTTCAACCCGGAGATACTCAACCTGATATCCTCCCCGTTTAAGCTCCAAGCTTAACAGCAGGGCATCGTCCTCTGAGTCTTCAACAATAATCAGCTTTAATAATATCAATTTAATTACCGTCCTCCATGAAAACTCTTGGAAGCTATTGCTAACAACCCACAGGATAAATAATTTTTAAGTAGCTTCCTGTATATTCTTTATCGACTGTAAAATAATAATATTAAGAGGATTAATGAAGGAATAAAGCAGAATACCAGCTACCTGAAGAAGCTGGTTGGTATTATCTATAACATTTCCTTTGCTAACCTAGCACCGGAGCTTAAACCAAAAAGTAAAACAATGCCCGTTCAGTTTAGACATCGAAGCAAATTAACCTTTTATCGATGGTCAGGTTGCTAAAATTATATTCATTTTTAATATATAGCAGCGACTGTTCATGGTAGAAAAATACATGAGTCGGATCGTTTTTATAATACCACTGCTTAAAATCAAGATCATCAGTCAATATTTCAGTCAGGCAAACCAAAGACCCTTTCGGTAATAACAGCGACCTTAATAAACTAAATTCCTTTGCAGGATCTCTGAAATGTTCAATCACTTCGCTGCAAATAATAAAATCAAATTTTTGATTGAGTGGAAATTGGTCAGGATAGTAATATGGATCATATAGCTCAACATCATAACCTTTTTCTCCAAGCATGATCGCAGCAACCGGACCCGACCCGGCGCCATAATCCAATCCCTTAGCTCCACTGGAGAATTTATCAGTAATAATTTTAACCAGCGGACTTACAAAACGCCTGTAGCCTGAATCTTCGGGATCATTATTATGCTGATCATAGCGCTCCTTTTCCATTTTTGCATCCAGTTGATCTTCATAAGCCATCATTATAGATCGGCAGTAAGTACAGCGATAATAGTTTCTTTCCCTGAAGCACATATAATGTTTTGCAATTGAACTGCAAAGAACACAGCTGATTTTCTTAAGCATACTTTTACCCTTCCTTAACTGTTCAGCTGATTAGTAATCATTTAGTAAAATAGCGGTCCCCGCA
>SLBE01000234.1 GCA_007126465.1 Syntrophomonadaceae bacterium
ACTTCGGTTATATCGGCGCCGACCTTTTCAGCGATGGTAGCAAACTCATTGATAAAGGATATCTTGGTGGCCAGGAAAGCATTGGCCGTGTACTTGATTAACTCGGCACTGGTCGGGCTGGTAGTAACCAGGGCGGGCAGGCTGTAGCCTTCCGGCCGCGGCACCGCCTGGGGCGGGGTAAAAGTCTGCTCCAGGATCGGGGCATACATCTGGCGTAGCAGGTTCAGGGCAGCAACATCTTCCGTGCCCACCACGATCCGGTCCGGGTAGAAGGTATCATGCAGGGCGGCACCCTCCCTCAGGAACTCGGGATTGGAAGCAACTACAAATTTACTCTCCACACCGCGCTTCTCAAGTTCTTCTTTAATTACCGTTTCTACCCGTCTGGCCGTGCCAATCGGCACCGTAGACTTGTTAATTACCACCGGCGGACTCTGCGGATCCATGGCAGAGCCTACCTCCCGGGCCACCGCTTCAACAAAGCTTAAATCGGTATCTCCGTTTTCCTTCGAAGGAGTACCAACCGCTATAATAACAATATCAGCTTCGGGCAAATATTCCAGCATATTGCCGGTAAATGTTACAATATCGCCGGTGTCTTTCAGCAGCTCTTCCAGACCCGGTTCATAAATAGTAGAAATGCCGCGCTCAAGTTTATCAATTATTGCTGTATCCTTATCGACACAGATCACGTTATGACCCAGGTAGCCCAGGGCCAAACCCGTATTCAGACCAACATAGCCCGTGCCGACAATAATAATGTTTAACTTTTCCTGCTCCTTCAAGCTATCAACACTCCCTCTCAAGTCAATCAAAATGTCCCCCTGACTTGCTTTTCCTCATACACCGGGGTTGCGGCGCCACCATTCAATGGTTTCGGTCAAGCCTTCGTACAGGGTGTACTTCGGTTCCCAGCCAACTTCCTCGTTTAAACGTTTTGTATTGGCCAGTAAAAGCGGCGGATCATCCTTTGAAGCTGCCATCGCCCCGAGGCGCACCTGCTGCGGTCGCCCAATAATATGGGCTGCCGCACCGATTAGTTCCTTGAGCTGGATAGGCCTGCCGCTGGCAATATTAACCGGCCCCTCCACCTCGCTCTCCAGCAGGGCAGCCAAAGCTTTCGCAGCATCTTTAACATAGATATAGTCGCGAATCTGCTCACCATGGGTGCAGAGAGCATCTTCGCCTTTTAACAGGGATGTAATCACGGAGGGAACCAGCCGGTTGGGGTGCTCACCGGGGCCGTAAAGAAAAAACAGCCGCCCCCAGGCGGTGCTGATCCCGGATACCCGTCCGGCAGCTTCAACCATCTGCCAGAGCGAACTTTTACATATTCCATACAGCGTTCCCGGGTTAAGCGGGGTCTGCCGTTCCGTGCAGTAACCGTGAGACCAGTCGTACTCGGCACAGCTGCCGGCCATCACCGCCCGCTGGCCACCGTAATCGATAAAAGCCTGCAGCAGGCTCAGGCTTGATTTAACCCAGCGCAGGTTCTCCAGCGAGCTCCAGTAGGTGCCGTGCGAAACATCCCAGGCCATGTGCAGCAGGTACTGGGGCCGCACTTCTGCCATCAACCTGAAAAGATGCTCCCCGTTGTGCAGGTCGGCATGGTGCCACTCGACCTGCTCAGGATAACTGTTCTGCCGCCCCCTGGAGCTGACAGCATGGACCATAAAATTCCGTTCCAGCAGCGCTTCCAGGCAGTGCGCCCCGATAAATCCTCTTGCTCCGGTTAATAATACTGTTTTCATCTTTCATAATCCGGCAGCTGCCGATCTTTTTCCGATATAATCGGATCTTCAAGCGGCCATTTAATACCGAAAGCCGGATCATCCCACCTCACTCCCCGGGCAAATTGTGGTGCATAAAACTGAAACATATGGTAATAAACTGCCGTATTGTCCTCCAGGGTCTGAAAGCCGTGGGCAAAGCCCTCGGGCACGTAAAGTATGCGTCCGTTTTCAGCGCTCAGCTCCACCCCTACCCAGCGGCAGTATGTTTCCGACTCGCGCCGCAGATCAATAATAACATCAAAGAGAGAGCCCTGCACGCACTGCACCAGCTTTGCCTCGGCAAAGGGCTCGGCCTGGTAGTGCATACCGCGCAGGGTGCCCCTCCTGGCATTATAGGATAGGTTACTCTGGGCAACCTCGCAGGGCAGGCCCTGCTCATCAAATATATTTTTGCAGAAGGTCCGTGCAAAAAAACCGCGTTCATCCTCCCGCAAGTCCAGTTCTATCAAATATGCACCTTTTAACTCGGTTTCTAAAAACTTCATGACCCACCCCTGGCTCGAAAGAATTCTCTCTTGGAAATACTTGATAAAATGTGTACGGCTCCGGTTGTGATGTTTCTTAATTTACCGCCTTAAAACTGACCTGGCCTCTTCTACAGCCGGCTCAATATCGTCCAGCAAAGCAAGCACCCGCTCCGACTGCTCAACATCCAACTCGCCTTCATTTTCTATAATCATATTCAAAACTGCGATCATCTCGTCATAAAGTGAGTTCAGGGTATTTAGACCTGATAGAACTTCCTCGCCCTCGAGGAGCCACTCATCTTCTCCGCGCACCACGATAACTTCCCATGCGGCAATTTCCTCTTCAGCAGGGAAATCGCTGCTCTGCACGTGACTGCGCTTCAACTCCTGCAGTTTTTCACGGTGCTCGTCCAGCCATCCTCTTCTTTCCTCGTCGTAATAAAGGGGCAGTTCGTCTTCGTAGTATTCCCGGGCCCAGCCCTTTAAGTCGGCCCTTAAGGTTTCATCCTTTAAAGCTTCGCCCATCTCCACGATATACCTGTCAACCGCCTCAAGCGCGGCGCGGTCGAATTCTTCCTGTTCTTCCTCTTCCGGCTGGCAGCCGGCGAGAGCTAAAACTGTCAGGATCAGACAGATTATTAATACTGAAAAGATAAATAGTTTATTCATAAAGGCCACTCCCCTCACCAGACCTTCACTTCCGGTATGAAGGTGACAAACCGGCCGCCCCACTGCCTGATCCCGGCCATCTGCCCCTCAATTTCTTCTTTCAAATTCCAGGGAAGGATCACCAGGTAATCGGGTTTCGTTTCTGCTACCTTTTCCGGGTTAAAGATAGGAATCCTGCTGCCCGGTAAAAACTTACCCTGTTTATGCGGGCTGATGTCCACCGTATAGTCAATCAAGTCAGGCCCGATCCCGCAGTAATTAAGAAGGGTATTGCCCTTGGCCGGCGCACCGTAAGCGGCAGCAGACCGTCCTTCTTCTTTCGCCTTTATTAAAAACTTTAAAGTCTCCCGCTTAACCTTTTCGACCTGCCCGGTAAAAGACCTGTAAAACTCTAAATCATTAAACCCAAGCTGCTCTTCCCGCTCAAGCATTTCCTTAAGCCTTTCGGTCAGGAAAAAGCTACCCCCTTCCGGGGAACTGCCCTGCCGGTTAGAAAGACCTTCCCAACTTCCGCCGGCTGGTTGCCTTTCCCCCAGCTCTTCGCCGTGGCAGGCATAGATGCGCAGTGAACCGCCATGGGTACTCAGCAGCTCCGCATCATAGATCTCCAGGCCGTGTTCTCCAAATATTCTGGCCGCCGTGGTCAGCGAAAAGTATGAATAGTGTTCGTGGTAAATTGTATCAAACTGGTTCTCTTCGATCAGGCTTAAAAGATGGGGGAATTCCATGTTGATCACCCCGCCCGCGTTAAGCAGCCTCTTCAAAGCCTGCATCAGGTCATTCACATCGGGAATATGGGCCAGGACATTATTGCCGACCAGCAGATCGGCCCCGCGCCCTCCCCTGGTAATTTCTTCAACCAGCTTCAGATCAAAAAAGCGCACTTCTGTCTCGATGCCCTTCTCCCGGGCAGCCTCGGCCACGTTTGCTGCCGGCTCAATGCCCAGCACACCGATATCCACTTCCTTAAAAAAATGCAGCAGGTAGCCGTCGTTACTGCCAATTTCGACAACTCTGCTGCTGCTGTTTAATCCAAATCGCTTCCGGGCCATTTTTGCGTAAGCCCGGGCATGCTCCAGCCAGCTTTCCGAATATGATGAAAAGTAGGCGTAATCCTCAAATATCTTTTCCGGACTCTCCATTTCTTCCAGCTGCACCAGGAAACAGTTTGAGCAAACAAAGGCATGCAGCGGGTAAAAAGGCTCCATCCGGTTTAAGTCTTCAGGGTGCAGGTAAGAATTGGACAGGGGAGAAACACCGAGATCGACGAAGGTTTGCTTCAGCGGGGTGCGGCAGAAGCGGCACCTCCGCTCTGTTAACCCGGTTTTTTCCTCAACCCCTTCATATCCCTCACTTCTCATTAGGACCTGAAGACCTCCTCGCCCCGAATTCTTCCAGTGCGGCTTAAATCTTGCTTATACCTGTTCGCCAAAGTTCTTATTCTTAATAAAAAGGGCACGGCACGCCGTGCCCCTAATTAACTTTCAGGACAGCTTATTCATTTGCACTGCTTTATACTGTTCATTTATTCCCTTGGCCGGTCCCTGGCTTTTGCCCTGCCTTTATCTCCTGGATACCGAATTCTCAATCCGTAATTCCGCTTCTCAATTAGTTAGCTTCAATTCGCCTCAATTAGCCTCGGGAGCCTCCACCGGTGAATAGACCACTTCGTCCAGCCGGCCCCGGGCCATCAACCGCCAGTCGGGGTTGGAAACATGCTTCGGTTCACAGGTCTGCAGCGTAATAGCCGGGTATTCTGTCGTGTTAATCGGTCCCCAGTCATACTTATCAAAAATCTCGACCCATTCAACCTTGTAAATAAAGCGGTACCCGTCAACATCAAGGTAAATTTCATCGCCTTCCTCTAACAGGTCCAGGTCGAGAAAGAAGTTCCACCTTCCGGCCCTGTGCCCTGCGAAAGCCACGTTCCCGCTCTCGGTACTAGGCAGATCACTCATCTGGAAGTGAGTCGGCCCCTGGTCAAGCAGCGCCTTGTCAAAAACATCGCCGCCGCCAACCGCTACCAGGTCGACATCGATCGACGGTATAATCAGCCGCATCGGCTGCCACTCTTCAATCACAACCTCCTCCGGTCGATCATCCATATCGATGTGCCGGAAACCGGCCGTGGCCTCAAAATCTTCCCGCAGCTGAGCCTGCCTGTAATTAACC
>SLBE01000160.1 GCA_007126465.1 Syntrophomonadaceae bacterium
ATGACCCCGGGTAACAAGGAAATTACCCCTTACCTGGAAACTAAAACTTCTTCCGCGTTTTCCAGGGCATTTTTGAGAGGATTATTTGATGCAGACGGTTCAGTTCGGGGAACTCAAAATAAAGGGCTTTCAGTAAGGCTATCTCAAAGTAACCTGGGTCAGCTTAAAGCAGTACAAAGAATCCTGGCCCGCTTTGGAATAAACAGCACAATATATGAAAACAGACGTATGGAAAAATACACTTCTCTACCAAACGGCAAAGGTGGTACGAGCAGCTACAAAACCAGGTCACAGCATGAGTTGATAATAGCTAACGATAATCTCGAAATATTTAAAGATATGATCGGTTTTTATGACAGTAATAAACAGTCTCGTCTTGCTACATTGCTCGAAAAATATCGCCGCACCCCAAACCGCGAACGATTTACTGCCGTAGTTGAGTCGGTATCGCCCGAGGAATACGAAGAGGTATATGATGTTCAGGTTCCCGGAATCAACGCTTTTGATGCTAACGGACTGGTAGTGCATAACTGTGGCGAGCAGCCACTGCTTCCCTATGAAGCATGCTGCCTGGGATCGATAAACCTGGGCAAATATGTTACAGGGAAGTCCAAAGTAGATTGGAACAGTCTTGCAGAGGATATAGAAACCATAGTCCATTTTCTCGATAATGTCATTGATGCCAGTAATTATGTTATACCGGAAATTGCTGCCATGCATAAAGAAGGCAACCGTAAGATTGGCCTGGGTATAATGGGCTGGCATGACATGCTGGTCAGGCTGGGCATTACTTATGATAGTGAAGAAGCTATCGCAACTGCTGAACAAATCATGCAGTTTATTAATACAAAGGCGAAAGAAAAGTCTACTGCCCTGGCTGAAGAACGCGGAGTCTTTCCTAATTTTGAAGGTAGTATTTATGATACCGGCAAAGAAGAAGACAGGGTGCGCAATGCTACCCGCACAACTATAGCTCCAACCGGCACGATTTCGATCCTTGCCGGGGCCAGCAGCGGCATTGAGCCCTATTTCAGCATAGCTTTTATTCGAAAAAATATCCTGGGTGGTCTCGATTTACCTGAAGTAAACCCCCTCTTCCTCGAAATTGCCAGGCAAGAAGGCTTTTACAGTGAAGAACTGATCCAGGAAATTGCCCGTAGTGGAAAAATACCAGAAGGCTCAGATGTGCCTAAAAAATATAAAGAACTATTTAAAACAGCAATGGAAATAGACTACAGCTGGCATGTCAGGCACCAGGCTGCATTTCAGAAGCATACTGATAATGCTGTCAGCAAAACTATCAACCTGAAACAGGATGCTACGACAGATGACGTAAGGTATGCATATATCAGCGCCTGGCAGGCCGGTTGTAAAGGGATTACCATTTATCGTGATGCTTCCAGAGCAAAGCAGGTTTTAAATACAGGCGACGGCAAAACCGCTGCCGGGGAAACCCTAAAACCAATTAAGCGGCCTAAAACATTAAGCGGCAGCACAACCAGCGTCAGAACCCCCATGGGAAACCTTTTTGTAACATTAAATTCCGCTGATGATAGGCCTTTTGAGTTATTCGCTCAAATAGGTAAAGCCGGGAGCGATGTTGTTGCCTTTACCGAAGCAATTGCCCGCCTGATATCCCTGGCCCTTCGTTGTGGTGTGAGCGTAGAGGAAATAGTTACTCAGCTGGAAGGTATCGGGGGAGCCCGTTCAGTCGGTTTTGGACCAAACAGGATCATGAGTGTGCCTGATGCCATCGGGCAGGCTCTGCGCAGTCTGGCCCAGGCCAAGCCAGATTCGAATACCGCTTCTAATGGTAGTTCCCTTGAACTTTGTCCCGATTGCGGCACCTGCGCCCTGATCAGGGCAGAAGGATGCCTGAAGTGTGAAGCCTGCGGATTTACTGAATGCTAAAAATTAATAAAACCTTTTCAAAAAAAAAGGAATTTTTCATTTATGTTAGAATAAGTAATAATTAGGCATTTAATCAAACAAAGTGCAACACTGTAAATACAACAATCATAGAACTGTGACTACGTTGCGTAAACAGGGAGGCGTGAACGATTACACAGAGTCATAACCAGGCGGTAAAAGATATTGAAACTATAATTGCCCAGGTTCAGGGGGTAGTATCAGGAAAAATCATTACCAAGGGTAATGAAATAAAAGAGATCCATGTTTTAGCCAACTCTGCGCGTTCTCCCAAGCAGGTTGTGAGAGATATAGAGTCAGCTGTCCTTGTCCAAAAAGGTCTACAGCTGGACCACAAAAAAATTAGCGTAGCTCAGCTTGAATCCGGTATTGCCCTGCCAGTGGAGAATGGCATCAGGTTTTTATTTAGAAGCATTACTTTTAAATCTGAGGGCGGAAGAGCTGAGATAATTATTACTGTTGATGCCAGCGATGAATCATATACAGCGGGTGTTTCCGGTCCTAATACCAGCCAAAACCGGTTGAGAATGGCTGCTTCAGCAACCCTGGAAGCGGTAGAAAAATCCCTTGGTGTAAAACAGATCCTTTCTGTTAGTGACACACAAAAAATGCACCTCTGCGGGCAGAATGCCATAGCAGTAGGTGTATGCTTGCGTTCAGGCAGTCAAGAGGATTTACTGCTGGGCACAGCAATCAATAAGGGGGATGACCTTGAAACTACAGTTCGCGCCACGCTTGATGCTATTAACAGGCGCATGAGTGTTTTAACCGACAACTAAAGTTTGAAGCCGGCAGCAGTTAAGTTTTAGGCATTTTTGCATTTTGAGCGGATCACGAGCGAAGCGTCGCCAGCGGCTATAGCGGAAACCCGTTGAGCTAACTGGCAAAGGGGGCTATATCATGAAAATGACCCTGATTAAGGCGCTCATCGCATTAGCTGGCATTATTTTTGCTGGCGCTGCAGTATTCAGGTGGTAATAATTTAAACTGGCTGCCGGTTTCAATTAACAATCGATACAAGGTGATCTACAATGGACAATAAAACACCCATAAGTGCACTCATATTTGTTGTCTTACTTGCTTTATTTGCAACTCTATTCATTATTTACACTGCTATCATTGTCGATTGGAACCGTATAGAACTACTACCTACTTTAATATTTTTAGTACTAATAGTTCTTTCAGACTCATTCCCTGTAAGACTGCCAAAAGGCGGAAATGTATCAGTAAGTTTTGCTGCGATAGTCGCTTCCATTTTGTTGTTCCAACCTTTGGTAGTAATTATAATTACTATTGCAAGAGATCTTTTTTTGATAACACATAAAGAAAACCGCATTAAATACATTTTCAATGCCTCACAGCTTGCTATTTCCGCAGGATCGGCTTCTTTAGTTTACCAAATGGCTTCCAATGATGTTTCGACCTTTACTTCCGCCAGTATTCCAGCTTTTATAGCATCTATATCTGTATTCTTTGTCTTGAATATGATCTTTGTTACCCTGATCCTTTCATTCACTCAAAAGCAAAGCCCCCTGGCTGTCTGGATGGTTAATATTAAGTGGGCTTCATTCACCTTTCTAAGCATGGCCCCTCTTGGTGCTTTGATTGCTGTTATATATATCAATATCGGATTTTGGGGCCTGGTCTTATTCCTTTTGCCCTTGATTATTGCACGACATTCTTTCCAATCTTATATGAGTATGCGTGAAGCTTTTCTTGATACGATCACAAGTCTTTCACTAGCCATTGATGCAAAAGATCCTTATACAAAAGGTCATTCTTCACGTGTAGCTGATTATGTAACTGCTCTGGGCGAAGAATTAAAACTTCCCGCAGACAGAATGGAATTTTTGCACTATATCGCAATGATCCATGATGTTGGAAAGTTAGCAGTTCCCGAAAACATTCTTAAAAAAGAAGCCCCTCTAACTCCCGAAGAAGAAGGTATTATGAAGAAACACTCTGAGGAAGGGGCAAAAATAATTAAAAATGTTAAATATTTCGCACCCGGATCAGATATTATTAAGTATCACCATGAACGCTGGGACGGGTCAGGTTATCCCAACCAGCTCAAAGCTGAAGCAATCCCCCAGGATGCTCGTATTTTATCTGTAGCTGATGCTTTTGATGCCATGACCAGTGATCGGCCCTACCGTAAAGCTATGAAGCCACAGGTTGCCCTGCGGGAACTACAGCTTTGTTCCGGTGCCCAGTTTGATCCGGAAGTTGTAAATGCCTTTGTAACGATTTTCCCCAGGCTCTGCGAAAAATCCTATAAAGGAAGCAGCGACCTTGCCAGTACTACCCGTGAAGCCCTTACGCGCACTTAATCACCCGATTAATTATTAACACATTTTCGAATGTTAACTTGGAGGTTTATCATTTGCTCTGGGAAGCGATAATTCTGGGTACTATAATCGGATGGCTTCGGAAAGGAAGATTAAAGCACTTAAGCCGTTTAAACCTGGAAGGTTGGCCCCTGGTTTTGGTTGCCGTCCTGATCCAGGCAGCAATCTGGGTTGATTTTACAACTTCTTTTCAGTATCTGAAATCTTTTTACTCTTCTCTTTATATACTATCCTTCATACTGCTAGTTATGTTTTTTTTCATTCAAGGCAGCCAACCGGGGTTCGTCATTATCGGACTTGGCATACTGCTTAATACCCTGGTTATTGCCGCAAATGAGGGCATGATGCCAGTCGATAGCACCAATTTACCTTCCTATGTTTTTGAAGAATTGGCTTCCGGGGAAAAAAGTCCTTTTCATACAACAATCGATGAAGATACCCGCCTTGAACAACTTGGAGACCGCATTGCTGTGCCCTACGACCGCAGTAGGCTGCTTAGTATTGGTGATATCGTCCTGGCAGCTGGAGCAGTTGTTCTGATCCAACAGAATATGGTAAAGATGAGACCAGCGAGAAGATGGCGCAAATAATTTAATGAAGTATTATTTCTTAAAGTGTTTTAAGGAAAAAACCACCATTGCGGTGGTTTTTAAATTAGTTAAATCTAAGTTATGTTAACTGGTGCCGGAGCCCGGAATCGAACCGGGACGACCATGTTATGGTCGAGGGATTTTAAGTCCCTTGCGTCTGCCAGTTCCGCCACTCCGGCGAAAGGTGGAGGCGACACCCGGATTCGAACC
>SLBE01000153.1 GCA_007126465.1 Syntrophomonadaceae bacterium
AAAATGCTGTATCGGGTGCCCGCAGTGAAAATGCTCCACCACCACAATATACAGCATCAGCTCCAAAGCGGACTGCTGTTTTAAGTTTTTCAAGATTGCCTGCAGGCGCTAAAAGTTCCATAATCAGATTATAACTGATAGAGGCTTAAAGATAAAATTATGTATTAATAAATAATTTTGACTGATCGTTGCTGCTTTTGCTATGATTAGCATATTCAAATTAATTATTTTTGAAAGCAGGTGTAAAATGAAGGTTGCAAAAATTATAACCTGGATCGGCTTTTTTGCCATGAGTGCAGCATTATTAAACGGCTTTATCAACGGGGATTTCTGGGCGGACGGTTCAAAACTGCTTGCCAATCCCTGGGGCATTGTTTCCCTGGTTGATCTTTATGTAGGGTTTATCCTTTTTTCCATGTGGATAGTTTTCCGGGAAAAACACTCGGCTTCTGCGGTAATCTGGGTTATCCTGATGATGGTATTCGGGTTCCTTACAGCCTGTGTGTATATTTTAATTGCTCTTTATAGCAGCAAGGAAGACTGGTTGATTTTTTTCCTGGGAGCGCGCAAAGCAAATTTAGCAGCCAGTTAGGTGAGCAAAAAGGTGGTACGAACTATGCAATCAAAAAGCAGTGAAATACTTGATGAATTGAAAACGGTAGTTTCGGGAAAAACAGTAGATGCCCTTTTCCCTCCACTTATCTTCGTCCTTGTCAATAATCTATTTGACCTTAATGCAGCAGTATTTACTGCCCTGGGACTGGCAGTGATTATAGGAATGAGCCGTATTCTGCGCAGGCAAAACTGGTATTACGCCCTGGGTGGGCTGCTTGGTGTTGCTTTTGCTTCCGGACTGGCTTTTCTTACCCAGAGTGCTGCCGGCTACTTTATACCGGCATTAATCAGCAGCGCTTTTTTAGTCCTGATAACCTTGATTAGCTTGGTTATCGGTAAACCCCTGGCAGCCTGGGCCAGTCACTTAACCCGAGGCTGGCCGCTGGAGTGGTTCTGGCGCAGCGATGTTAAACCGGCATACCGGGAAGTTACCTGGTTCTGGGCACTATTTTTTATAGTGAGGCTAATAACCCAGCTGGCAATTTTTCAAAGTGGAGATGCTGTTACCCTGGCCTGGGCCAATACCCTGTTGGGCTGGCCGGTTCTCATAGTTGTTCTGATTATCACATATATTTATGGAATATGGCGGCTAAAACAGCTTGGTGGTCCTGGTGTTGAAGAATTCAAGGCCGGCAAAGAACCACCCTGGCAGGGGCAAACCCGCGGTTTCTAAGAAAATTAAATCCCTAAATCCACCTAAGACTCTCTATTATTATTCGAAAGAATCAACCAGTCTCAAAATATACTGCATCAGCAAAACTACATCGCGGATATCGACGACTCCGTCATTATTAACATCAGCTGCCTTGACCTGGGTTTCATTTAGATTTATTTCTCTCATCATGTACTGCATCGACAAAACAACATCCCTGGCATTTATCTGGCCGTCACCGTAGACATCACCAGTTTTATGAATGGGATCTTGATACCCATTCTCTTCATTTTCAGGGTTTTCATCTGATTCCGGTTCAGCTTCACTATTGTCAGACTGATCATGTTCATCTACATCTGTATCATCATGTTCCAGCTCTTTATCAGGCTCCGCTTCATTTTCCGTGTCAGAATCTGAATTCTTGCCATTTTCTTCATTATCAGGTTCTTTTCCCTTATCATCGCTGGGCTCTTCCTGATCATTTTCCATCCCGGGGGTATAGACTACAGAGCCGGGCGGAGCCTCTTCCAGGTAAGTCTCTGCCAGCCAGCCACGTTTCATTTCTCCATTAACATCAGCTTCAGCATACCACCAGTGATGAAAAGCAGTTGAACTACGCGGACGGGGGGCATATATACCATTGCTAACATGGTCAGTTATACGGGCTACGGTGTCTTCAGGAAGTAAAACCGGGGACTGGTTTGCCCCTTCCAGGCGGAAATACAGCAAATGAGCCGTGGTTTGCACTTTCTGTCCCGGTGAAAACTGCTTAGAGTGATTTTTGCCTTTCGGCACGATAATAAAAGTACAGGGCCATCTTTCCCCTTCCGGTTTGATCTCATATGTCCTGTAAGAACTGGCACTGACACTTGAGTCTGATACCAGGATTGAGCCGTCTTCTTTGATCTCTTCAACAACTGCCACATGACCCAGGCTGCTATTGAAAAACTTGCCCCTATCCCAGTAAGCGATAGAGTGCACCACCGGTTCATCAGAAACCACCGCACCGGACGCGGCATCACCGGCCCAGGTATGGGCATTAAACCGCATACTGTTTAAGGCACGAGTGCAGTAACCAAGCTGCATCATACGGCCATGGGCGAACCAGGTGCAGTTATTGCCTTTTAAGGGGAAGGGGTTCAACACGGTATATTCCGGATAGTAGGGCCAATCGTTAAACTCTTCCCGGCTTAAAGCCGGCCCGGAGTTTTCTGCTATTGCAGGAGTTATTAAAAGAACAGCCAGGACAATAGCGGCAACCAGCATCTTTTTCATAGGTGCATACCTCTTTTCTCCCTGATACAAGCAATCTCTATATAAAACACACTAAAAATTAAGATGTTTTTAAATTATACATATTATTTAATATTCTTGCAATAGCTGTAAATGTTTCCATTAGCTGCACCCGATCTTACATCGCTCGCTTTTATATTGACTCACGTTAGAAAATTGTGATATTGTTTTTGCATCATAATACCGCTAATGAAGCTTAGGAGGACCGCCATGGATTATCAAGGGGTTGAATTCTACCGCAAAGCAGCTGATCGCTCGAACCGTTGGCACGAAGAACATACCAGGGAAATGAAAAAGTGCCGGTTTGATACTATCGCCGTGCACGGAGTCTATTCAATGCAGGAAGCACTCGATTTTAACCAGGGTTCTATAATCGAACCGATTTACATGTCAACCGCCCAGGCTTACCGAGACTCTGATGAAATGGAGGCGGCGCTGGGCTACCAGATCCCCACCTGGTGCTACTCTCGTATCGCCAACCCAAGCTTGTATTACCTGGAAGGAGTTTTGGCCCTGCTGGAAGGATACGGAGCCGATATTGACACAAGCTGTGTAGCCACCTCTTCCGGAATGGCTGCCATCCAGACAGCAATTGATCCATTTTTGCTGCCAGACGAAAAAAACCCCGAAAAACCGATCAATTTTGTAGCACCGACCCAGGTTTACGGCGGTACTTTTCAGCAGTTCGCAGTCAGGAAGGACCAGGAAAGAAACATTACCTGGAACAAAGTAATCGACCCTGCAATAATTGAACAATGGGAAGACTTAATTGATGAGAACACTCGCTTCCTGTACGGTGAAATGCCCAGCAACCCGGGCCAATCTTTTTTTGACTTGAAAAAAGTAATAGACCTGGCCCATCAGCACGGCATTCCAATTATTCTTGATAATACTGTAGCCACACCTGCCCTGCTGCGCCCCCTTACTCTTGGCGCTGATATTGTTATTCAGTCAGTTTCCAAAACACTTAGCACCAGCGGATTTAATATCGCCGGGGCAGTTATCTCCCGGAAGAACATCACCAGCAAAGTAGATAATCCTGAGATGAAAGCAAATTTTGCCATGTATGCGAAAACCCTGCCCAACCGAGACAACGGGCCTAACTTATCGCCGATGAATGCTGTCCTGGCCTTAAACGATATCCGCACCCTGCGCACCCGAATCGATATGCAAAGCAGGTCAACCTTAAAAGTTGCCATGTTCCTTGAAAAACATAAGCATGTTGAGCAGGTAGATTACCTGGGTCTTGAATCACACCCCCTGCATAAACTTGCTTCCGAGTATCTCTGGCTGGTAGATGCTGAGCACGACGAACAGTACGGTAAGCCGGTAAACCGCTATGGACATTTGATGTCATTCAGGATCAAGGGCGGATCAAAAGCAGCCCGTGATGTTTTTGATGCCTTTACCCGCATTTACCGGGCTACCGACCTGGGCAGAATAAAGTCAGTCGCAACCATCCCGGCCATATCCACCCACTCCCAGCAGGGTGAGGTAGGTCGCAAACTGGCTGATATTCCGGAAAACTTGATCCGCTTATGTGTTGGAGGAGAACACCCCGACGATATAATCAATGATCTTGACCGGGCCCTTTCTGTGCTCGATGGGAAGAAGGTCCAGCATAGCTCCCCTGAGTACTCAGCAGGTGGAGCATCTTCAGCGGCCTTAAGAAAAAAGAACTAGCAAATAGACTGTATTAAACATTTAAACCGACACACCTTGTTAATTCTCCAAATCTATGGTACACTTTTAAAGAACAGCACCCCCTAGGGGGTAAAATTTAGGAGGTTTTTGATTAATGCAAGGAAGTGTTAAGTGGTTCAGCCCTGAAAAAGGGTACGGATTTATCGAGAAGGAAGACGGAGAAGATGTTTTCGTTCATTTCTCCGCAATCCAGGATGAAGGGTTTAAAACCCTTGATGAAGGTGAAACAGTGGAATTTGAGGTAGTTGAAGCAGACCGCGGACCGCAGGCTGCAAATGTGGTTAAAGTTTAAGAAATAAAATAACAAACACCAGAATAGAATCTAACTACTAAAACTTAAACGGGGCGCCTTTAATAAGGTGCCCCTTGTTTTTATAATTCAAGTTTAACGTTCCAATTGACCTTTCGCCCCCTTGTTATTACCAATAAGTGTATTCTCTGTGCTTTTTTAAACTACAGCTACGGAGGTGATGTAAAGATATCAAAATCTTATTCAGCCCGTAGATTATTATATTGAGCTAAGTGGATTATAGATAAGCGGATCATGAAACAAAATGATTGCACTCCGCAATACAATTGATTATAATAGATGCAAAAGGAGGTGCTTTGTTATGGCAAGAACTTCAAATATATTTGCGCGTGTTGAGCCAGAAATAAAGGAACAGGCTGAACATGTGTTGGAACAGCTTGGTATCCCCATGTCAAATGCAATAGGCCTTTTTTTGCGCCAGGTTATACTGCAGCGCGGCATTCCTTTTGATGTCAAACTTCAGCAGAACAAACCGTTATCTAT
>SLBE01000171.1 GCA_007126465.1 Syntrophomonadaceae bacterium
CCCCTGAGAGTAACTGGCATAAGGCAGGGAAATGCAGAGTTATTGCTGTATCCAGCGGCAAAGGTGGAGTTGGCAAGACCAGCATGGTCTTAAATCTTGGTTTGTCATTAATAAACATGGGCTATCGAGTTGTGATAATTGATGCTGACCTCGGACTGGCTAATATTGATGTAATGTTGAACACAATGCCGCGCTACAGTCTTTCCGATGTGGTAAATGGCGAAAAAAGCTTGCGGGATATCATGATAAATGGACCATTAGATTTGAAGGTTATACCGGGTAGTTCGGGAATATACGATCTTGCCAACCTTGATCAAATTAAAAGGCAGCTGCTGCTTGATCAGCTAAAAACTATTGAAGAAGATGGTGATTTCATTCTAATCGATACAGCTGCAGGGATTTCCCGTAATGTGCTTAGCTTTATCGGGGCAGCAGATGATTTTATCCTGGTTACAACTCCAGAGCCGACAGCCCTGACAGATGCGTATGGTATGCTTAAGGTTCTTAATGAAAAAAAATTAAAAGATAAAAGCCAGGTCGTGGTTAATTCAACAAGAACTGTTCAGCAAGGGTATAAAACTTTTTGCGGATTAAAAAAAGCAGTTGATCAATATCTGCCTGCGATGGCAGTAACTTACCTGGGTGAAGTCAGATATGACCATGCTGTGAGCAGTGCTGTTCATAATTTTTCCCCATTTGTGCTTAGTAAACCGCGCAGTGCTGCATCTACTGCAGTTAAAAGGATTGCCTGGCGCCTGGCTTCTAATAATGAAGCCGACCAGCAGCCTGAAAAGGGATTAGCCGCTTTTATCAAGAGACTGAGAGAATTAACCTGATTTTTTACAGGAGGATTGCCCGGGAAATGATAAGTCAGCTTAAGGAAGGCGCAAAATTGCAGATCCTGCAGGAATCAGAACAGGAATACTATATGACAGCTATAAAAAACATTGAAAGAGACGTTTTTACAGTTCACCTGCCGACTTGCGGGGGCAAGAAACTCGACATGCCTCAGTACAGTACCTGGCAGTTTTGCCTGCTCGGCGATGATGCAGTCTATTTTTTCACTTCCAGGATTGTCGGGCAGAGCAGGGATGGCGCTGAAACATGTTACGCTATAAAAACACCTGATTCCGTTCACCGCCAACAGCGTCGTGGCCATGTCCGGGTTCCTTGCCATCATGATCTTGTTTACTGGTTGTGGGATGAGGCTAAGCACCCGGCTTTAACTCCACCTGAACAGGCAATCCACTCTCTTGATTTATGGGACGATCCACAGTGGCTTAATGATTATTTGAATAAGCTGGAGGATGTGGCTTCCGGTAGGAATGCTTTTACCTTGGACATCTCTGGCGGCGGGTTAAGAATGGTAACCCTTGAGTCATTGAACAGGCATGATCGCATCATAATAAAACTGGTAATTGATGAAAAACGGTCAAAAAGGATTCTATTACTGGAAGCAAGGGTAGTTAGGGTTGTGCCTTTGAATTTGGGTGGCTGGAAAAGGTACCGGGTAGGAGTCAGTTTTATTGACCTTGATGAAAGTGTCCGGGAGAGAATTATTAGTTACCTGTTTACAATTATGCGTAAAAAGGTTTAAGGGAGGCTGTCTCGATTGAATATGCTCGAGAGAAACGCAAAAAAAGTATACCAGGAGCAGCATGAAGACGGCAGTAAGGAAGAAACGGTAACAAAGTACCTGCCGCTGATCAGGAAGCTGGCCGGAAAACTCAGTATTGCACTGCCTCCTTCACTTGATGAAGAAGATCTGGTCGGTAGTGGCATTATAGGTTTGCTGGAAGCTCTCGATCGCTTTGAGGCATCGCGGGGAGTGCAGTTTTCGACTTTCGCTACATGGCGGATTAAAGGGGCAATGATTGATGAAATCCGTCGGACCAGTCCTGCGCCTCGATCATATTTTAGTCAGTACCGCCAGGTGCATCAGGCCGAAGAAAGCCTGCGTCAATCTTTGAATCGTGAACCAACCCGTGAGGAAATTGCATCTTTGCTGGGGTGGTCGGCAAGCATGGTGGAGCAGGTTTGGGCAAATTACAACCTTATGTCAGTTGTCTCTCTGGAAAAAATGATATTCACAGGGGAGGGTGAGGAAAGTTTGACCCTGGAAGGAGTTATTTCTTCACCGGAGCAAACACCTGAAGAGATACTGGCTGATAAAGAGCAGGTTGAAATACTTGCTTCTGCTATAGAAAAGCTTCCTGAAAGAGAGAAGCTAATGCTCTCATTATTTTATTACGAGGAATTAACTAAAAAGGAAATTGCCGGGTTGATGAAAGTATCTGCAGCAAGAATATCACAGCTGCATGCCAGGGCCATAGAGCGTTTGCGCCAAACCCTGGCAGAAGAAGATTAAAAGCTCGAAGGAGGTTTATGATGGGCTACCTGGTTATTGGCTTTATGTTTGGGGTTGCTGTTAGCTGGTTTTGGCAAAACCAGTACAGTGGAACGCCCGTTTTTCAGCAGTTGATGAAAAAAGAATTGGTTACAAATGGCCAGCAGGGTAGTGTTGCAACCTTAAAAAAACGCCTTGACATGATGGAAAAAAAGCTGGATGAACTGGAAAGCAGTAAGGTAGATAGAGCAGCTGCCCCGGAAGAAAAACCAGGTTCTTTTTCTGAAGATAACAATACTGGTCCGACATTAACCTTGATTGATAAAGAAGGAAAAGCTGCAAGGGAGTCGAGTAAAGCTGAGCGCCGCAAGAACTGTGAGAGAGCTCTGCTTTTGTGGCGTGAAGGCATATCAGTTACAGATATTGCATCGAGAACCGGTTTGGGTAAGGGAGAGATAGATTTAATTGTTTCTCTGAAAAATAGCAATCATAATGTAGGAACAGGTTCAGGAAAAGCATAGAAAAGGAGGTGAAAAAATGCGGGGACTTTACTTATCGGAAGGAACAATGCTTGTTCAGCAGGCCCAACTTCAGGTTATCAGTAACAACATGGCAAATATCCGTTCTACCGGTTACAGGAGAGAACGCGGGGTGGAAACAAGTTTTGCTGAATGGCTGGTTCATGAACTGAGTCCCGATCCGCAACCGGGGGTAAGTGGAAGGTTGCGTCCACTTGGAACAATGGCCCACAACGTGGCAACCCAGGAAACAGTTACTGCTTTTACCCAGGGACCCCTGGAAGGAACCGGCCGTAACCTTGATTTTGCCCTTGTTGGAAATGGATTATTCCAGGTTGAGGGGGAAGAAGGTACGCTTTATACCAGGAATGGGCGTTTTGCTCTTGATGCCGAAGGAAATTTAGTAACAGAGGCTGAAGGTTACCAGGTGATTGGTGAGGGTGGTCCGATTCAGCTTGAATCCGAGGACTTTACTGTTACGCCTGATGGAGCCATTTACGATCAAAATGGACAGGTCGGGCAGCTGGCAATTGCAGTATTTGAAGAAGGCGCCCAGTTAGAGCGTTTTGGTTATAACTATTTTATTACTGAAGACGGTGAAGGCGGGGAAGAAGATTTTGAAGTGGTTTCTGGCTTCCTGGAAGGTTCTAATGTCAGTATGGCCAGGGAAATGACGGCTATGATGCAGGTGCGCAGAACTTATGAAGCAGCCCAGAAGATCATGATTACCTATGATCAGATTTTGGATAAGGCTGCCAATGAGCTGGGATCTTCAGCCTGAGCCTGATTTGCCGATAATAAAAGAGGTGATTATTAATGAGCCGTTCATTTTTTAATGCTTTTACCGGTGTAGCTGCCTATCAGCGTTCTTTGCAGCAAATTGCCGATAATCTCGCTAACGTTAATACCAATGCTTACAAACGTTCGGAGGCTTCTTTTACAGAGCTGCTTTATTCTGAGCTGCAGGGAAAACGGTATGCAGTTGATCCACTGCCCGGAGAGCTGCCGCCGGTTACCGGAAAAGGAACCCATATGTATCCTGTAACCCGCTTCCACGGCCAGGGCCCGCTTTTAATGACTGAGCGCCCACTGGACCTTGCTATTGAAGGACGTGGATATTTCAGAATAAACCGACAAGACGGTACGGAGGCATATACCCGGCGCGGAGCTTTTTATGTTGATAGAGACGGAACCATACTTACCGACCAGGGAGAAGAGCTTGATGTGCCCTTTAACCTTGATGGTGTAATGGTCAACACAGTTGCTGTGAGCCCGGAAGGGCAGGTCACAGGCCAGAATGAAGAAGGCGAAATGGTTGAACTGGGCCAGATATCACTATTTACATTTATTAATGAAGGTGGCCTTTTTAAGACCAGCAGTGGTCTTTTTGAGGTAACTGAAGCATCAGGAGAACCGGAAGAAGGAAATCCCGGTGATGAAGGGTTTGGAGCCCTGCGTCAGTATTACCTGGAGGGTTCAAATGTAGACTTGGCCATGGAAATGGTCCACTTAATCGCCAGTCAGCGTGCCCTGCAGGGTAATGTAAGAAGCCTTGTCACGGCAGATGAATTAAAAGCCCTGACTCTTCTGGTTAGAAATTAAATAAAGGCTGGCAACAAACAGGGTAGGAGGTGAACACATGAGTAAAGATGCATTAACTCAATCTGAAATTGATTCGTTGATTAATGCTATATCCAGCGGAGACCTGGAAGAGGAATCGGAGCAGGTAACAGATGATTACCAGGCTTATGATTTCAGGCGGCCGACCAAGTTTTCAAAAGAACAGATTCGGACTCTGCAGATTATTCATGAAAACTATGCCCGGGTAATGGGCAACTATTTGACTTCCTTCCTGAGGGTCCCTGTTAAACTGCAGGTAGTTTCTGTAGCCCAGGTTTCTTATGAAGAATTTGTATTCTCGCTGCCGGTGCCTACTTTGATGACCATATTTAATATGTCTAAAAAAATGGGCGTAGCAATGCTTGAGACTAATCCAACTTTTGTTTTTACGATTATAGATCTCTTGTTTGGTGGTGAAGGCAAACAACCTGGAAAAATCCGGGAGCTTACAGAGATTGAGCTTTCGGTGATGAGGCAGATCAATGAAAAGTTTTTAGATAATCTTAGCTATGCCTGGAAAGGCATTGCCCAGCTTGAACTGCAGATAGAAAGCATGGATACGAATCCACAGTTTAACCAGGTTATAGCTTCAAGTGAAACGGTCGCCCTTGTGACCTTTTCGGCTACTGTGCAAAATGTTCAGGGTTTTGTCAACCTTTGTTTTCCTTTTGTGGGGCTCGAGCATGTTCTTTCCAGCCTTACCGCCCAACACTGGTTTAATCAGTTCCAACAAAATGCTTCAAAGAGCAAGCCGGGTGATCTTGAGAAATCCTTACGAAAGCCTGAAGCAGATGTAAAAGCTGTTTTGGGAAAAGCCAGGATCACGTTGGATGACTTTTTACAGATTCAGGAGGGAGATGTCCTGCCCCTGCGCAGGCGGCGTGGTGAGCCGCTCGAATTGCTGGTAGAAGGAAAGCCGATTTTTAAAGTTCAGCCTGGTTTAAGAGGCAAACAACTAGCTGTTAAAATAATTGACCGGATATCGGAAGAACGTAATAAAGCAGGTGATGCAAATGGATAGTAGAAATTTGCTTTCTGAAGAGGAAATGAATGCTTTGCTTGACAATAGTTCAAGCCGTGAAGATGAATTAAAAATGGATATGAAGCTAAAGCTGGTCCTTGATTTTCCGCTCGAAGTTTCAGTTCGCCTTGGAGATGCTGAAATGACAATCGGTCAGTTGTTGAATCTTACTGTTGGCACAGTAATAGAGCTGGATAACATGGTTGATGAACCGGTTGATCTAGTCGTAAACGGAAAAACTTTTGCCACAGGGGAAGTTATTACCGTGGAAGAAACTTTTGGGGTCCGTTTAAAAAGTATTACAAAACCTGAAGAGCGGATTGAGAACTTGCGTTGATAAATATTTTATGTTAGTTGTCCACAAAGGAAAGGATGGGTTGTTTTGGAAGAACTAAGCCTTTTAGAAAAAGATACTATAGCAGAAGTGGGGAATATATCCCTTGGCGCCTCTGCTACAGCCCTGTCTACTATCCTTAATAAAAGTGTGGATATTACTACACCCAGACTTGAAGTGCTACCTCTTGATCAGGTTCAGCAAACTTATCCTGTGCCCTGTATCGCAGTTAAAGTGGAATATACGGCGGGGCTACAGGGTAGTAATATGCTTCTGATCAAGGAAGAAGATGCTTTAATTATTGCTGCCTTAATGATGGGGGAATCTCATGAGGATAAAGCCGGCCCTCTTACTGAAATAGAGCTAAGTGCGGTCCAGGAAGCGATGAACCAGATGATGGGTTCAATGACTACATCAATGTCTGAACTGTTCCAGCGCCCCATTGATATATCACCTCCCGGGGTTACCCTGATTAATTTAGCTGAAGAAAAAGAAACACTCGAGGAAATAAGTGACGAGGACCAGGTGGTGCAGGTCGAGTTTACCATGAAGGTTGAAGATATAATCGACAGTTTTATGGTTCAGGTGATCCCGGTTGAATTTGCTCGTCAAATGGCAAACGATCTGCTCAGTGGTGAGGCAGGCATGGCTTCTGTTTCGGATGAAGAATTGTTATTGAGTGACCTGGAAAGAGACACCATAGCCGAGGTTGGCAATATATCCCTGGGAGCTTCAGCCACTGCTCTTTCTACTATCCTTAATACAATGGTTGATATAACTACTCCAAAATTGAATATTATAAAAGTAGATCAGATCCAGGAAAAATACCCCCTGCCCTGTGTTTTGGTTGAAGTTGATTATACCAGTGGGCTAGAAGGCCGCAACATTCTTTTGATCAAACAGGAAGATGCAGCTGTCATCGCTTCCATGATGATGGGTGAATCTGGTGAAGATAAAGATCGCCCCCTGAGTGAAATAGAGCTAAGTGCAGTTCAGGAAGCAATGAACCAGATGATGGGATCGATGGCTACATCAATGTCAGAACTGTTCCAGCGGCCAATCGAAATTTCGCCGCCCAAAATGACCCTGATTGACCTGGCAGAAGACGTTACCCTGCTTAAAGGACTTAGACCTGATGAAGATGTTGTGCATGTTGAATTTACCATAAAAGTGGAAGATGTAATTGACAGTGTAATGCTGCAGGTCATACCAATTAAGTTTGCGAAAACCATGACCAGTTTTCTACTTTCAGGCGGAGCTGCGGAACCACCCACTGAAGTTATTGAAGAAGTTGACGATAATGATATTGATATCTCTTCGATCGTAGGGGAGGTAATTGCGGAAACAGAAAAGCAGCAGCCGGCAGCCGAGCCTGTTCAACCTGAAAAAGAACCGGACACCTACAGGTTACCACCTACTGCTGATATACAAAAGCTCGAAATGGTAAAAGATATACCGATGGATATAATCGTCGTCCTGGGCTCGACCAGGCTACCACTCGGTGAACTTTTCTCTCTTAATACCGGTGGAATTGTTGGCCTTAATTGCAGTGCCAGCGATCCTGTTGAAATAATGGCGAATGATCGTTTGCTGGCTAAAGGTGAAGTTGTAATGATAAATGATCAGCTGGGAGTACGTATAACTGAGATACAACTTGAAGAAGTAATGGATAGCTACGGTATATCTTAATTAGCTTCATGCGGGGAGGGGATTTGATGGACACATCACAATATGCTGAACTATTTCAGGCAGAAGCTGCTGAATACATGCAGGTTTTAAACCAGTGTCTCTTGAGCCTGGAGAAAAACCCCAGGGATCGGGAGGAATTGCAGGAAGCGTTCAGGGTAGTGCACAGTCTTAAGGGCATGGCTGGTACAATGGGATATCAGCATGTAACAAACATTGCCCACGGACTGGAAAACTTTATGGAGGACTTTAAAAGCGGAGAGCGCGAACCTGGCCCTGAAATCCTGGATTTATTATTTGAAGCAGTAGATCTGCTGCAGTTATCCCTGGAAAACCCCGAAGAATCTAAGCCTGAAGAAAGAGAGCAATGGGATAACCTTCTTGAAAAAATGAAGAAATACCAGGAAGGGGAATCCACAGAAGAAAGTAGTGTTGAAGACGATATTTCTGAACAAGATCATGGGCTTGAATTAGGGGTTATGGATCAGGAAATAATAAGGCAGGCCCGGGAAAAAGGGCATTCTCCCTGCCAGGTAACAGTTTGCCTGAGACCAGGAACGATGATGAAGGCTGTTCGTGTCTATATGATTTTTAAAGTGTTCGAAGAGTTTGGCGAGGTAGTATTAAGTGAGCCTGCACAACAGGATCTCGAGGAGGAAAAATTCGAGCACTCCTTCAGGGTTCTTTTTGTTCTGCAGGATGATAACTACGACCTGGTAAAGGAAAAAATACTACAGATCAGTGATGTAGAAAATATCGAAATTATAACGTGGAAAAGTGAAGCAGAATCAACCAGGTCAGAGGAAGCAGTTAAAAATAAAGATAAAAAAGAAATGGTTTCCAAAAATGTAGAGGAAACCGAATTGTCTGCTCAATCTGAGGTTAAAGAACCTGCTGCTAGAGCAGCCGGGGAAGATCCTGAGAAAACTGCGAAAGGTTCTGATCCGGTACCGGTTGCAGCAGAGCAAAGCCAGGTTGCCAAGGCAATAGATAAAATGGTCAGGGTTGAGACGCAAAAGCTTGATGACCTGGTCAACCTGGTAGGTGAGATGGTAGTTGCCAGAACCAGGATTACTGAAATAGGGAGAGGTTTTAATGAAGATTTAGATAGCACAATCGATCAACTCAAGCGTTCTATAACCGATCTCCAGGATACAGCCATGGGTTTAAGGATGGTGCCGATAAAGCAGGTATTTGATCGTTTTCCCAGGATGGTTCGTGATTTGTGTCGTGGTAAAGGGAAGCAGGTTCAGCTTTACATAAGCGGAGAAGAAACAGAGTTGGATCGCTCCATTATAAATAAACTTTCAGATCCACTGGTCCATCTGCTGCGCAATTCATTTGATCACGGAATAGAATCACCTGAAGATCGTAAGAAGAAAGGCAAAAGCCCTGAAGGATCTATATATCTGCAGGCCTGTCATGAAGGGAACCAGGTGGTCATAACAGTAGAAGATGACGGCGCCGGTATAGATCCTGAAAGAATTGGCAGGGCAGCAGTCAAAAAAGGAGTTATCAGCAAAGCCGAACTTGACCAGCTTAGCGATGAAGATAAAATAAGCCTGATTTTCTTTAACGGTTTTAGTACGTCTGCTGAAGTTACAGACGTTTCAGGTCGTGGAGTTGGTATGGATGCTGTAAGAAACAGTATTGAAGCCTTACACGGTAATGTTGAAGTTTTTAGCGAAATTGGCGTAAAGACCCGCTTTGTAATGCGTTTGCCGCTAACCCTTGCTATTATTAAGACTTTACTTGTTAAATCTGCCGGCCAGTTGTATGCTATTCCTGTTGAAGTTATTAAGGAAAATGTATACCTTGGCAGAGAAGAAATAAAATCCATTCGTACTAACCCTGTAGTAAATCTGCGGGGTGAAGTTATTGCCCTTTACACCCTTAGCAGCCTTTTAGGCTTCGGTTTCAGTGAGATGCCGGAAGGGGATTGTCCGCTGGTAATTGTTGAGGCAGCAAATAGAAAAGCAGGCTTTGTAGTTGATGATTTTGTAGGTCAACAGGAAATAATGATTAAATCATTAGGCAGCTACCTGAAAGGGTTAAAAGGAATTGCCGGGGCAACTGTCCTTGGTGACGGCAGTGTAACCCTGATTGTTGATGTTGCCGGCCTTTTAAGCGAAGGGAGGGACAAAATTGAGCAAAACAGTTTTAGTGGTTGATGACACGGCTTTTATGAGAATGACCCTGAAAAACATGCTTGAGAAAAATGGATACGAGGTTGTGGGTGAAGGCGAAGATGGAGCAAAAGGGGTTGATCTGTATAAGCAGCTAAAGCCATCCCTGGTAACCATGGATATTACCATGCCCAACATGGATGGTATTACTGCAATCAAAGAAATATTAAGTTTTGATCCTGATGCTACAGTTGTTGTTGTCAGTGCCATGGGGCAGAAAAGCCTGGTAATAGAGGCACTTAATGCTGGAGCAAAAGATTTTGTGGTTAAGCCATTCCAGCCGGACCGTATCGCTGAAGCGCTTGCCAAGATCGGCGGTTAGCTGTTTATGCTTAGCAACAAGCTTATATATGATCTAGTTTGTTTATAGCATCCGGGAGGTTGTCAATGGAAACAGTTCATGTGAAAATTGCCGATCTGGCTGTAAAGAAAGGCGACGGATTACTTGTTACCTATGGTCTCGGCTCCTGTGTTGGTGTTGCTCTTTATGATCCAAGATGCAATGTTGGCGGGTTGGCTCATGTACTCCTAAACGACAGCACCAAGTTTATCAAACCTAATGCCACCAGTGTCAACCTGGCAAAATTTGCTGATACAGCTGTGCCTTACCTGATAGAGCGAATGTTGGTTTTGGGAGCTAGAAAACTGAACTTGACAGCTACTATTGCCGGAGGAGCAAGTCTTTTCAACTTTAAAGCCGATACCGGTAATGTTGGTGATAAGAATATTGAAGCTGTAAAAGCGGCTTTGCAGCAGGAGAGAATTTCGATTGCCCATGAAGAAGTTGGTGGAAGCTGCGGCAGAACAATGCGCCTTTTTGTCAATAGCGGAGAAGTAACAATCACAACAGCCGGTAAAGGAGCATTAAAAAGTTGAAAAAAGTAAAGGTTTTAGTTGTCGAAGATTCAGCGTTGATGCGCCGAATAATTGGTGATATTATCCGGGATCATAATGAATTGGATTTGTTGGCAACTGCCAGGGATGGCGTAGATGCACTAAATAAAATTAAATCATATAAGCCTGATGTTGTAACTATGGATCTTGAAATGCCGCGCCTGGGTGGCCTGGAAACACTTAAGAGAATTATGACCGAAACACCCCTGCCGGTGATCATGATAAGCAGCCATACCAGTGTCGGCAGTGAAAGCACTCTAAAAGCTCTTGATGCCGGTGCGGTTGACTTTATAGCGAAACCGGATCTCGGCTCTTCTGCTGAATCTGTTGATGAGCTTAAAAATGTATTGCCACAAAAAATCATTGCTGCTTCTACAGCTAAAGTAAGCTTAGTATCAACGTCACAAATCACTTCCCCGGAAAAAATAGACGATCGTTCAGGTCCTTTTGTTCATCGCCATAAAACAGCCAGGGCTATACTGGCAATTGGAGCGTCAACGGGCGGACCAAAAGCACTTGAAGCAGTTTTCAAGGTTTTGCCGGCTGATTTTCCTGCTGCAATTCTCCTTTCACAGCATATGCCACCCGGGTTTACGCTCTCTTTTGCACAGCGTTTAAATATGATTTCACCTCTTCAAGTTAAAGAAGCTAAAGATGGTGACCCATTACTGGCAGGGCAGGCACTGGTAGCGCCCGGTGGTTTTCATATGGTTGTTAAAAAAGGGCTTGTGCATTTAGATAGCGGGCCTAAAGTAAATTACGTAAGACCTTCAATTGATGTCATGTTGGAATCACTGGCTGATTGTGAGCAGAGATTAATGGTAGTGATTATGACTGGAATGGGTAAAGATGGAGCAGAAGGTGCCAGGATTCTAAAAGAAAAAAAACCCGGTACTATTTTTATGGCACAATCTCCTTCAACTTCTCTGATTCCCAGCATGCCTGATGCTTTAATAAAAAATGTTGTGAACGTAATAGAGGTGCCACTTGCGAGGTTAGCTGCTGAAGCAGATCGAAGTATCCGCGTTATAGCCTGATTAAGGAGGCTGCCTGGTTTTATCATAAGCTGAAAGGGGTTTATGCTATTGAAAGATACCTGGGATTTTCCACGATTCAAAAAAGAATTTTACCAGTTTACCGGCCTTGATTTAGAGTGCTACAAAGATAAGCAAATGGAAAGAAGGATCACTCAGCTGTTTACCCGTGAGGGCTATGACGGACTATCTGTTTTTTTTAAAGCCCTGAAGAGTGATAAGGAAGTACTTCACAAGTTTTATAATTATTTAACTATAAATACTTCAGTATTTTACAGGGATTCCAAAATATATGATTACCTGCAAAAAAAAGCACTGCCGGATACTTTGAAAAAATTTGATCAGCTTAACATATGGAGTGTTGGCTGTTCTCACGGAGAAGAACCTTATACCTTGGCCTTGATTTTAGATGAACTTAACTCGCTGAAAAAAGTAAAAATTTATGCCAGTGATATTGACGATAAAGCTCTTGAGATGGCAAAAGAAGCATGCTATACCCCGAATCAGCTTGAGAAAGTTCCCGGTAATGTTTTTAAAAACGCTTTTACAGAAAGAAATGGATTATATTATTTAAATCCAAAATATAAAGAGGTTGTCAAGTTTCAAAAACAAAATTTCCTGAGTCCAATATATAAAGATATGTCCAGGATGCAGATGGCGTTATGCCGCAATGTTTTTATTTACTTTAAAACAGATATCCAGGAGTGGATTATTGAGCAGATCTCCGGCCTTATCCCCAAAGGCGGCTATTTTGTTATCGGATGTGCAGAGTTTATTAATAAGCCGGAAAGGTTTAACCTTGAAAGGCAAATCCCGTCTATTTACCTGAAAACCGGATAATATAAATTTACCGTATTAGCATAACCGGAGGAAAAATGTTTGGAAACCGCAGGTCTTTAATAATCACATATTTCCTGGTTGTATTTGTTTTTTTATTGTATTTTTCAGGCGACAGTTCACTGTTAATGCAAAAGTTTGATCAACTAAGGCCGGGGAAAAAAGCTTCTGCAGGGGCTGAAATTACTTCGACCCGTACAGAAAAAACTTTAATGGAAGGCACATCATTTGAAACTGTCCTCTACGTGATAGAATCACCTGTAGAAGGTCCTACTGTTATGGTCATCGGTGGGGTTCACGGGGACGAACCGGCCGGGTACAAGGCCGCTGATAGCATTGCCACCTGGGCTATTGATCGCGGCAGGTTGCTGGTTCTGCCCAGGGCTAATGTACCATCTATTGCTGTGCAGGAAAGGAATGCTCCCGGTGGCCCAGACTTGAACCGGGTTTTTCCAGGCTCATCTGAAAGCAACAATGAAACTCATGTTCTTGCTGCCGAGATATTTAAAGTAATGACTGATTATCAACCGATGTGGGTTATTGATTTACATGAAGCTGAATACTGTGAATATCAATTCAGGGGTGCCCTCGGTCAGACATTTATTTATCCAAATGAAGGTTCTTCTACTGATATTATAAAAGAGCTGCTGATAGCGGTTAACAGGTCAATTTACTCAGAGAGATATGGGTTTATGCTGCTGCGGGGTTCTGCCCGGGGCAGCATAATAGAAGCGGCACAGCTGCTTGGTTCTGAGTCAGTCATTATTGAAACCTGCGAACAAATGGAACTTGATGACCGGATCAGGTATCAGCGTCAGTCGGTTTCTTCACTACTTTACCTTCTTGGCATAGCCGTTTTTTAACGGAAGGATGGTTTAAATGGAAGGCAGTATTATTAATGCTTTATTTCGTGATCCCGTTATAAAACGCTTAACTGCAGGCAAAACAGCATCTACCCGGCCTAATTTACCTTCAAACCTGGTGGCTAAAGTAATCACACTTAAGGATGAGGCAGCGATTCTCCGTTGGAAGGGGGGAGTTATAACTGCTTCACTCAATGCAAGGGTTTCCCCGGGAGAGACTTTGCTGCTGGAGCATAAAGGTTTTAGGGAAGGACGTTTACACTACAGGATTATGGCACGTTTTACTGCTGAGACTGACAGCCTTGGCAAGGCTACCCGTGAAGCAGCTGAACCGGTCATACTTGGATTGATGCCTGCCTGCGGAAAAAAACATGAACAGGTGCCGGCTATGCTGCGGTACTTACCACCCAAAAAAAATAAGAATGAATCAGCTGCAGAAAAAAAACCTTTATTTGAGCTCTTTATGGATACTGAAAGTTTTGGCCTTATTTTAATTCGCTTTTATTATTATCAGGATGATCGGCTGGAGTGTCGTTTTATAGTTGAAACAGAAGGTGCCGGACATTCTTTACAGCATATTGCCGACAGTATAATTGCAGAAAACGCAGATGAAACTGAAACCAGGAAATTTGAATCTCTGAATTGGAGAGTTGGCAACCTGGGACAGGCTGCTGCCGAAGCTCTGAATATAGAGAAAAGCAGTATTAATACCAGGGCATAAGGAGCATGTTTAATGGCTGATGAAAAAGATAAAAGAAAGAATCATATACGCAGGGCAGTAGCATTGCAATACCAGCCTGAGAGGAGTCAGGCGCCGATTGTTTCAGCTACAGGCAAAAGATGGCTTGCCGAGCAGATTATCACCCTGGCCAGGGAAAACAAGGTGCCTGTGGTTGAAGATGACAACCTGGCTGGAGTATTAAGCAGTCTTTCCCTGGGCGAAGAAGTGCCACAGGAACTTTATGAAGCTGTTGCCGCAATATATGCCTTTGTAATGGAGGCAGATCGTCGTACTTCAGGAGAATAAATCGCTCATTAATTATACTTGACCTGAAAAGGATTTTCACCACCGAATAGCATATTCCCCTTGATGATGCTGCTTCAGCAGGCCGGCAGGCAGCAAAAGACAGCGGCTAACATGGAATATTCTTTTAAATAAAAAGGATTATTAGGTTTTTTATAGAATTTTTCCAGACGTAATACTTTTTATAATATTGGAGGCTCTTTAATGGAAGTATATGTAGCCAGGCAGCCGATTTTTGACCGCCGACAGAAAGTGGTTGCTTATGAATTGCTCTATCGGACCAGTGAAGAGAACTATAACCCTGAGAAAGACGGTAACCTGGCTACTTCAGAAGTAATATCCAGTAGTTTCCTTAATATTGGTCTTGATAGATTAACCAGGAGAAAGAAAGCTTTTATTAATTTTACCAGGGAACTGCTGCGAGAAGAAACTGCACTGCTATTACCGAGGGAGTTAGTTGCTATAGAAATAACTGAAAATGTTGAAGCGGACCAGGAGATGGTGAGCGTATGTGAAAAAATTAATCGTGCTGGATATACCCTGGTTCTTGATGATTTCAATATGACTTCAAAATGTATGTCCTTGCTTGATATTGTTGAAATTGTCAAGGTGGATTACCAGCAAACCGGTGCTGAGGAAAGATCAGAGATCGTTAATTTTCTGCAGAAGAAAAAGAAAAAATTGGTTGCTGAAAAAGTCGAAACCGTCCATGAATATGGTGAGGCCATGTCTGCCGGTTATGATTACTTTCAGGGGTTTTTCTTCTGTGAACCTTCTATCATAATAGGGAAAGAAATTCCCAGTACAAAAATTCAAAACCTGAGGCTGCTGCAGGAGATTTATAAACCTGAAATGGACTTTGACCAGGTTGAAAATCTAATAAAGCAGGACCCTTCATTGTCTTATAAGCTCTTACGCTTTATAAACTCTGTGGCTTTCCCCTTGCGTTTTCCGATTCGCTCCATCCGCCAGGCGATGGCTTTGCTTGGCCAAAAAGAAATGATAAAATGGGTTTCCCTGGTTGCCCTCCGTAATTTTGGTTTTGATAAGCCTGATGAGCTAATCGTTACAGCCGTATCAAGGGGTAAGTTTTGTGAATTAATGGCCGGTGCAACCAATCTGGAGGATCGTAGTGCTGATTTATTTCTTACCGGTTTATTTTCACTGCTGGATACTTTTCTTGATCAGTCGATGGAATCAATTCTGGCAGAGCTTCCCCTTGGTGATGAAATTAAGGCAGCACTTTTAGGTGAGCCGGGGGACTTTAGGCACATCCTGGATATGGTTTTATTATATGAAAAAGGATCCTGGGACAAGGCTTTTGAGATAGCCGCAAAGAAGTACAACCTCGATGAAGTAGAAATTATGTCCTATTATCTTGAGTCACTCGAACTGGCAGATATGGCCTGGAAATAAGTCCTTCTTTCTTGAATTTGACAGGCGGGTATACTCATGGTAGCATTTTGGTGCATAAATTCCCTTAAACAGCAGTGAAAGGAGTTAATTTAATTGGTTTCTGAAAATGAACAGAAGTTATACGATCTTTTAGAGCAGCTTGGTGTTTCTTACAAACGATATGAACATCCACCGGTTTATACAGTTGATGAAGCAAAGCAGTACTGGCAGGATATTGAAGGTGCTCATTCCAAAAACCTGTTTTTGCGTAATAATAAAGGTAACCGCCACTACCTGGTTATACTTGAAGAGTCAAAAAAGGCTGATATTAAGGATTTATCAGCTAAACTGGCTGCCGGAAAACTGAGTTTTGCTTCGGAAAGGCGCTTGATGGAGCATCTGGGTCTGGAAACCGGTGCAGTTTCACCATTTGGCCTGATTAATGATGACAAGAATGCTGTGACCGTTGCTATAGATCGTGATCTGAAAAAAGCGGGGACTGTTAACTTTCATCCCAATGTTAATACCGCAACCGTCAGTTTGTCATTCAGCGACTTTGAGAAGTTCTTACACCATTGTGGTAACGAGTTCATACTTCTTTAAGTGGGAGGTCGGCACTTGAAAGAGTTAAAAAGCATTCAGGGTTTTCTTCAACAGGTGACCGCTGCCTTTGCCGGTGTGGTTGAAATAGAAATTGGCCTTATCAGCAAAGACCTTGAAGTAGTAGCGGGAAGCGGCTATTTCGAAAAAGAAGTTGGCGCAAGGTATGGTGAGGGCTGTATGACTCATAAGCTCATTACTTCTGCTAACGAAGAGTCAATCCTGGTTGAAAATACAGCCCGGGCAGTTTGCTGTATTGATTGTGATTACTCTAATAGTTGCACCGTGCTGGCTTTCCTGATGCAGCCGATTACCTTTAATGAAATGAAAATCGGCACAATTTCACTGCTTGCTTTAACAGAACAGCACAGGCGTAAACTGCTAAACCAGTATGATAAAATGCAGAATTTCCTCAATAAGCTCTGCAATATTATTGTTATGTCCCTGAATGAGAAAAAAATGGAATCCAAGGTTGCCAGC
>SLBE01000237.1 GCA_007126465.1 Syntrophomonadaceae bacterium
ACTGCGGAACTTTCTGCTGCCGCCCATAAGCGCGGATTGCTTTTGCTGGAAGACCTGGGCAGCGGAGTGTTTATAGATCTGGAAAAGTACAACCTGCCTGCCGAACCGCGGGTTCAGGACAGCATAGCAAATGGTGCTGATCTGGTAACCTTCAGCGGTGACAAAATGCTTGGCGGACCCCAGGCTGGCATCATAGTTGGTCGCAAAGAGCTAATATCTGCCATCAAAACCAACCAGCTGGCCAGGACCCTGCGAGTTGACAAATTCGCTGTGGCTGCTCTTGAAGCGACTTTAAGGCTTTACCTTGATGAAGATCGGGCAGTTAAAGAAATTCCGGTCTGGCAGATGCTTACAGCCAAACCTGAAGCACTCAAAAAAAGGGCAGATAAACTGGCCGAAGCCCTGGGCAAGATTTTTGACCCGGAACGGGTTAAAGTTGTGAAAAGTATTTCCAAGGTTGGCGGGGGAGCCCTGCCCATGGCAGAACTGCCAACTTACCTGGTTGCCCTGGAGCTGTCAGGGATAGGTATAACCCCCGAGGGTGCGGTAGAAAAACTGCGCTTTACCGATCCTCCTGTAATTTTGAGGATCTACCAGGACAACCTGCTTTTTGATCCCCGTACCATATTTGAAAACCAGGAAGAAACACTGATTAAAGTAGTTGGAGAAGTATGCCGGGTATAAGAATAGGCATCCGTTAGGGAGTGTTATAAGCTTGGAACAGCTTATTATCGGCACAGCCGGTCATGTTGATCACGGAAAAACGGTTTTGATCAAAGCTTTGACCGGAATAGATACTGACCGTTTCCAGGAAGAGAAGGAACGCGGTATTTCCATTGATCTCGGTTTTGCTCCCTTCAAACTGCCGGACGGCCGGCTGGCCGGGGTAGTGGACGTGCCCGGACATGAAAAATTTATTCACAATATGTTGGCCGGAGCAGGCGGGATGGACCTGGTCATGCTGGTAGTCGATGCAACTGAAGGAGTAATGCCGCAGACCCGTGAACACCTGGATATCCTGGAGATTTTGGGAACAAAGAACGGTATTGTGGTGATTACCAAAATTGATCTTGTTGAAGAAGAATGGCGGGAACTTGTTCAGGATGAAATAAGGGAAGAGCTGGCCGGCACTTTTTTGGAAGATGCCCCAGTTCATGCTGTTGCCGCTCTGAAAGGCGAGGGTATAGAAGAGCTTAAAGAGCTTATCCATAAACTTACCCTGGACCTGGAACCCCGTGATTCCAGCGGACCGCTGCGCCTGCCCGTAGACCGATCATTCGTCATCTCCGGTTTTGGCACCGTGATAACCGGAACTTTAATCCAGGGATCAGTCCGGGTTGGCGATACCGTATCTATTGTTCCACCCGGAATTGAAGTCAGGGTCCGTAATATCCAGGTTCATGACACCGATGTGAACGAAGCGGGAGCAGGAACCAGGGTAGCCCTGAACCTTTCCGGCCTTGAAAAAGACCAGGTCCTGAGGGGCAGTGTAATCTGCAATCCCGGTTATTACCGGCAGACTGACCTGGTTGATGTATCGGTTGAACTTCTCGAAAAGGCCCCGCGAAAATTGAAAAACCTCAATCCTGTCCACTTTTTCCTGGGCACTGCCCGGACTGTTGCCAGGATGCATATTTTAGATAAGGAAGAACTTTTGCCGGGACAGAGCGCCCTGGTTCAGTGCCGCCTGGAAAAACCCCTTGTAGCGGAAAGGGGCGACCCTTTTGTAATCCGTTCATACTCACCGATGACTACAATTGGCGGGGGGAAGGTGCTCGATCCATTTCCGGAAAGGCATCGCCGCTTTCGCCCTGAAGTGATTGAGCACCTTGAGGAGCTTAAAAAGGCACCTTCTGCCGGTGGTGATTCCGCTTTTATCCGCCGCAAGCTGCAAGAACTGGTGGCGGCGGATATTTCCCGCCTGGTTAAAGAAACCCGACTGGGGCAGGGCAAGGCGGAAGAAGTATTACAGGAATTGATCGCAATAAACCAGGTGCAAAAAATAGGCGATTCCTACCTTTTAACTAAAAATCTTAAAGAATTCGAAGAGAAACTTCTTGAAGAAATTGAGCGGTTTCATAAAAAAGAGCCGCTTGCTTACGGAATATCCCGCGCGCGGTTAAAGGGATTGTTACCGGCTTCCTTCGGCCAGCGTGAATATGATGCCCTGCTTGATAATATGCAGGAAAGAAAACTGCTTGCCGTGAAAAGTGACCTGGTTGCAAAATATGATTTTGAGCCGGAGCCTTCAGCTGCCGACCAGGAAAAGATCGATAGGCTAAGCGAACTATATCGGAATAGTTGGCTGCAGCCACCATCAGTCAGGGAAGCCCTGGAAAAAGCGGCAGTGAACCAGGATCGTAAGGATGAACTGTACAGTTACCTGGTTAGTAATGATATCCTGGTTAAAATCAGCGAAGAACTGTATTTCCACCGGGACGCTTATAATGCAGCCTTAGACCTGCTGCGCAAACATTTTGCCGATAACCAGAAGTTAACCCTGGCAGAATTTCGTGATATATCGGGCAGCTCAAGAAAATTTGCCCAGGCCCTGTTAGAACACTTCGACCAGGCCAAAATCACCCGCCGGGTCGAAGACCACCGCGTCCCCCACAAACTCTAAGTACACGGGGACGGAGGTTATTTACGTGAGTTTTCACTTAAAAGGATGGTGACAAGATGAGCCGTGAAGAAGTGCGCCTCACCAGTATGACGGCCAGCGCCGGTTGAGCGGCGAAAATAGGGCCGGAGGCCCTGGCGCAGGTCCTGCGCCAACTGCCACCAATAGATGATCCCAATTACCTGAACCGGGAGCAGCATTTTGCCGATGCCGGCATATACCGTATTTCAGAAACACAGGCCCTGGTCCAGACTGTTGATTTTTTTACCCCTATAGTTGATGACCCTTATGATTTTGGCCGTATTGCTGCCGCCAATGCTTTAAGTGATGTCTATGCAATGGGCGGTAAACCCCTTACGGCGCTAAATATAATCTGTTTTCCAGTGTCGTGTCAGCCCCTGTCAATCATGGAGGAGATACTACGTGGCGGTTACGATAAAATTATTGAGGCAGGTGCAGTCCTGGTTGGTGGGCACAGTGTGGAAGATCAAGAACCGAAATATGGTTTATCAGTAACCGGTATTGTTGAAATCGATAAACTTGTTACCGGGAGCGGAGCCAGGCCCGGAGACTGCCTGGTTTTAACCAAGCCGATCGGAACAGGAATAATTTCTACAGCTGTGAAAGGAGAGATGGTCTCCGCCGGAGAAGCTGCTCTTGTAACAGAGGGGATGGCTGCTTTAAGCGCAGTTCCCGCAGCTGAAATGGTAAAAGCCGGAGCAACCGCCTGTACAGATATAACCGGTTTCAGTTTGCTCGGCCACCTGCATGAAATGCTCTTATCAAGCGGAGTTTCCGCAGAACTTAATCTTCAAAAGATCCCCCTTTACCCGTCGGTCAAAGATATGGCAGCGATCGGCATGATTCCCGGCGGAGCCTACCGCAACCTCGATTACATCAAAGCGAATGTATCATGGCAGGGCAGCTTTGAAGAAAAGGACGATGCCCTGATCATTTTAGCTGATCCACAGACCTCCGGCGGCCTCCTGGTTGCCCTTCCTGAAAAAAACTTGCAGGATTACCTCAATGCTCTTAAAGAAAAGGGTGCCTGCGGTCACTTCATAGGCCGGATCACCGACGGTTCACCCGGGACCATTACCGTATATTAAATATTGATTACCTTCTTTTACGATATTCATTTTATGGGTTAATAGTTGATTATGTTAAATATTTATGAATTTAAAAATCCAGGCAGGAAAATTTAAAGGAAATGTCGAAATCCTCCAATATAGCCGAGTAATATTGCAATTATCAGTCAATTAAGTCAAGTCTGGAGGAGGTGTTTGCATAAACATTATTATTTGAACAGGAATCCGGTTGAACATTAATGTGCCGGGAGTATTTTAGCAACTAATTACTTAATGATGCGGGGTATGCTAATGAGTACCGAAATGCAAACATTTACTGAAAAATATGATCTGCTTGGGTGTATCCAATGTGGACGTTGCACCGGTGGTTGCCCGGTAACAGTTCGGGCTGATTTAAATGTCCGCCAGTTTGTCAATGATGCTTATGATGAAGAAAAACTTGAGGAACTGGCCAGGCTGACTGAAATATGGGACTGCACTGCCTGTCATACCTGTGCCGTTCGCTGCCCCAAGGGCTTGAAACCCCTGGAAGTATTGATTGGCCTGAGGACAATGATTGTCGAGAGCGGCAAAGTGGAACCCACAGTGCGCGATGCACTGCAGAGTGTTCTCCTTGAAGGAAATCCATGGGAGAAGTCCAGGGCAACCCGTTTGGACTGGATGGAAGGCCTGGATGTGAAGGTTGCCGATCCCGATGAGCCTGTTGAAAATCTCTTTTTTGTCTGCTGTACTATTGCTTACGACCCGCGGGTCCGTGCAGTGGCACAGAACATGGTCAAACTTCTGAATAAAGCAGGGGTAGACTATGCTTTCCTGCCTGAAGAGGAATCCTGCTGCGGTAGCGAAGTTTTTACCCTTGGTGAAGAAGGTCTTTTCGAAATGCAGGTGGAGGATAATACTGAATTCTTAAATGAATATCAGGCGAAGCGTATAGTTACGCTTTCCCCTCACTGCTATACCACCTATAAAGCACACTATCCTGACCTTAAAACACCGGTAATTCACTACACCGAACTTCTGGTTGAACTATTGAATGACGGCAAGCTAACCTGGAAAGAAGAGCTTCCGAAAAAAATTGTTTACCATGATCCCTGCTACCTTGGCAAACAGGGTGGTATCTATGACGAGCCGAGGGAACTGCTTAAAAGCATTCCCGGCGCGGAACTGGTTGAGTTTGATAGACGCCGCGAGCGCAGTCTCTGTTGTGAAGGCGGCGGCGGAAAAATGTGGGTTGAATCTGAGTCAAAGAAAGAGAGATTGTCTGAGACAAGGATTAAAGACGC
>SLBE01000021.1 GCA_007126465.1 Syntrophomonadaceae bacterium
TATCCATAGTTTCTCCGTTACGGACAACCCATTCCATTACTTCCCAGGGACGCTCTTCGGGCCAGACATAATGCAGGCCGAAAACCATGGCTTCAGGAACAAAGGCGCCGATCCAGGCAAAATCTGAAAAGACATATTCTACCACACCCAGCTGGGCCAGTTCGTTAATATCACGGGCATCGCCCAGGGTGCCGTAAGGGTAAACATCCAGTTGATACATTCCACCGGACCATTCATACATGTGGTCGGCAAAATTTTCTGCCCATACGGTCATGAAGTCGCCTTCAATCTCTTCAGAGGCGAGGCTAGCTTCGATAACTTCATCCAGCACCGGTTCTTCCTCTACTTCATCAACCGCTTCTTCATCTACTTCTTCTTCCGGCTCGTCAACTTCAACAGGAACTTCATCTTCAGCGCAACCTGCCACTACTACCATACCAAAGGCAAGAATTGCCACTAACAAGAACATCCAAAGCTTACTTTTACCGATCATAAACATACCCCCATAAATTAATTATTGACGTCCAATAAAACAATCCATCCAAAGATCATTGATTGCGTTTTTTCACCTCCCATTCATCAAAAAAACGCATAGCGAACCGGATGTAGAGCTCAATTCCTGGTGGGATAGTATCTTCATCAATATTAAAGCGCGGATTATGGTGTGGATAATGACTTTCTTTTTTCTCATCTCCGGTCCCTAAAAATATAAAAACACCGGGCACACGGCTGGAAAACTCCGAAAAGTCTTCACTGGCCATGCAAAAATGCCCGGTTATATCTGATTCGCAGCCTGTAACAACACAGGCAGATGCTTTGGCAATGTTAACGAGCTCGGTATTGTTCACCAGGGGGATATTCTCCCTGAACCAGCTTACTTCAGCTTCACACCCATGGACGGCTGCTACCTTTTCAGCCAAGCTTTCAAGCCTGAGCATCGGATTTTCCTTGTCGCTGTCGGCATACAGGGTTCTAATGGACCCTTCCAGGGTAACTGTGTCGGGAATAATATTAGCCTTGGTGCCGCCGTTAATCATTCCGAACATAATTACCGTGGGCTTGGATAAACTTATTTCACGGGTCTGAATTCGCTGAGCCGACTGCACTATATCGGCAGCGGCAATGATCGGGTCTACCGCTGCTTCCGGATACCCGGTGTGCCCCCCGACCCCCCTGACCAAAATTTTAAAGATATCCAACCCTCCCATTACCGCTCCTTCGCATATGCCAAGCTTTCCGGAAGGAAGTGGGGTCCAGAGATGAAGCCCCATTACTGCATCCACCGGTGGATTATCCAGTACTCCCTCTTCGATCATATGCAGAGCACCGGCATTCTCTTCGTTAGGCTGGAATATTAGCTTGATGCTGCCGGGTAACTGATCCTTCATTTCATTAAGTATTTTTGCGGCTCCAAGCAGGATAGCGGTGTGAGCATCATGTCCACAGGCATGCATCACACCGGGGCTGGTTGAACAGTACGAAACATCGTTGGCTTCTTCAACTGGCAGGGCATCCAGATCTGCCCTCAACATAAGAACGGGCCCGGAAGAGCCGCCTTCAATCATTCCGACCACTCCTGTACCGGCAACCCGTTCTGTTTTAATACCCTGATTTTGCAAATATTTTTCTACCAACCCTGCCGTGCGGTGTTCCTCAAAACCAAGCTCGGGGTGGGCATGAATATCCCTGCGGATAGCTATAATCTCGTCAGTTATTGAGGCAACTGCCTCTTTAATATTATCCATATTCATTTTTACCTTTCACAGTCTGCGAATATAAGCAATTCGAGCGAATTAGTTCAAATTTTTGCTGCTTTTGTTCCCATCGTCTCGACACTAGAAAAAAATGGATTTTCCTGCTGTGGTTTTTTTCTATTCTATAACGATTCTAAATATCCTGCCGGATCGGGAAGAAAATTTTAATATTAAATACTTGGTTCCTATATTAAGAACTGTGCTATCCTAAAAAAACATTTATTCCTTTATTGGGAATAAATGCTTTGATTTAACATCATTATATATCTGCTCAAGTTACTCTATTATTTCACCACGGCAAAGTTAAGGTCATGTAGAAACAAGTTTAATTGTCTCTCTGCGGCAGGTTAACGCCCATTGGATGAACCAAAGAAGTTTGACAACTGCTCACAGGACCCCTTCAGGCCTTCCCTGCAGTTCATAATTTTGTCAAGATCCATCCTGAACGATGGTCCGCTGACACTAAGCGCTGCGATGATTTCATCATTAAAGTTATAGACCGGCATCGCAATGCAGCTTAAACCGGTAGAGAGCTCTTCATCATCAACTGCATAGCCGGCCTGGCGAACCTGCTCAAGCTGTTCTTTTAACTGTTCAAGGTTTTCCACTGTGTTTTTCGTATATTTCTCAAAACTTACATTGGCAAATATCTTCTCCAGCTCTTCCTGATCCAGGTCAGAGATAAGAACTTTGCCCAGCGCTGTCGCGTGCAGTGGTTCGTGCTCTCCAAGGTAAGGGCCCGCCTTGAATAAAACCCGCTGGGGGTCTACCTTGGCGATAATTGCCACCTTATTATAGATCCTGATTCCCAGGTTAACTGTCTCTTCGTATTTATCGCAAAGCTCCCAGAGAACTTTTAAATCAAGGTTATTGAGATTGCGCTGCCGGGGCACGACACTGCCCACCTCGAAGAATTTCCACCCCAGGCGATACTTCCTGCTATCCGCTGATTGCTCTACATAACCGTAAGCCAACAGGGTGTTTAAAATACGGTGAACGGTACTTTTGCCCAGCCCCAGTTTATCGCTCAAGTCTTTCAGCCTGACCCCATCAAATGGGCCTTCCTTCAGGATACTGACTACATCCAGGGCTTTTTCCAGGGTTTGAACGGGGTACTTGATACTATTATTGTTTTTCACTTCCAAATAAAAACACCTCTCTATCAAAAGGTGGTAGATGCGGCGTTATTGCATTTAACCATCAATTATAAGCCTGATGTTAATATCTTTCTATCATACTTATGCTTTTTCTTCAAGCTTTAACAACTATAGAAACAACCGGCTACAAGTTGACAATATTGCTTTGAATATTTAGGATTAAAATATGAAAAAAAATTGTGACATCCTGCTCTGTGATCTCGATGCTTTTTTTGCTTCTGTTGAACAGCTCGACAATCCCGACCTGAAGGGTAAACCGGTCCTGGTTGGGGGCAGCCCTGAAGGACGTGGCGTTGTTTCAACTTGCTCATATGAAGCCAGAAAGTATGGAATCCGCTCAGCCATGCCGATGAAAAAAGCAATATCTCTTTGCCCTGAAGCGGTAATTATCAGGGGGCGTATGTCCCGCTACAAGGAAATCTCTTTACAGGTACGAAATATTTTTGAACGCTATACCCCTGATATTGAGTTTGTTTCCATTGATGAAGCTTACCTGGCAGTAAAGGAGGGTCAAGGTTTTGAAACAGGAACAGCTATTCATGATGCTGTAAGAAATGAGCTGCATCTGCCAATCAGTGTTGGCGTATCGGTTAACAAGCTACTGGCGAAAATTGCCTGCGAGCTGGCCAAACCGAACAACGTTGATACTCTCTGGCCTGCAGAAATTGAAGAAAAACTGTGGCCGCTGTTAGTCAGGGCACTGCCGGGCGTTGGACCGGTAGCAGAAAAAAGCTTAAACAGTCTCGGCGTAAAAACTATTGAAGAGCTGGCTGCTTACCCTGCGCATGCCTTAAAATATGCCCTTGGCAGCAGCGCAGAAGCTGTCCATAATTATGCTCATGGCATTGACAACCGTGAATTGGAATTGGAACACCAGGCCAAATCGATCTCTGAAGAGACAACATTTGCCGAGGACATCTTCGAACATGAAACTATGAAATCGGTTCTAATGGAGCTTTCTTCCGGCGTTGGTTATCGCCTGCGCTCCTCAGGGTTTACTGCTAAAACAATCACCCTCAAGCTGCGCTATCGGGACTTCAGGACTATTACCCGCAGCCTTACTATACAGGAAGCAATTTATAGCGACAGGGATATTTACCAGGCAGCAGTAAGTCTTTTTGAAAAGAACTGCGGCAGTCCGCCGTGGAGATTAGTGGGAGTTCAGGCCTCGGGCTTTGAACAGGGCAGCCAGATGTCATTATTCAGTTCCCTGGCTGAACATGAAAAAGAAACCAGGCTGACCGAGACCAGGGATAAACTGAGGGAAAAATACGGCTCTGATATGATCATCCAGGGGAGAAGGCTAAAGAAGAAGAAGAAGAAAGAAGTAATAGACCATGATTAATCTTATCGGTGAAAACTTTTTCCATCCCGGTATTACCCTGCTTGGCACGACAGCTTTCTTGCTTTTCCTGGCCTGGGAATATGCTTCCCTTTTCGGTGCCGGAAACATTATCAATTCTATCTTCAAGAGTTTATCAATAACCGCAGGAGTAGCAGCGCATATCCTGGTTCTAACCGGTTCCCAATTTCCAAGAAGCCTGGAGGCCTCATTGATTGGAGCTGTAATCATCTGCCTGGCCGGCTACTTGCTCTACCGCTCATTAATCGCCGAACTACCCCGGGAAACTTATACTTCCGCTAACGAAAAACCCGCCCTACGTAAGACATACCAGCAGGGCACTTACGCCCTGGTCCGTCATCCGGCCCTGTGGTGGTATGGACTGTTTCTTACCGGTTTATTTATCATTTCCGGGTCCAAATGGCTGATCATATCAGGAACTGTATGGTGGCTTGCAAATCTCCTGCTTGTAGTAATCGAAGATATTTACCTGTATCCACTGATGTTTAAAGATTACCTTTCTTATAAACAGAAAACCCCCATGCTTATACCAAACCGTAAGAGTTTATCGAGGTGCTTAGAAACCTGGTCCGCAAAAAAAACTACCCATTGACTAAATGCCGCGAACATCAGGTGATTCGCTTTCCTCAGGCATCCATAATTCGTTTTTGTCAATCATTGAAATAAGGAGCATGGTAAGCTCTTTGTCAAACTGCTTCCCGGCTTCCTGCTCCAGGATATCCTTTACCATATTCATTGTCAGGCTATCACGGTACGGCCTCGATGTTGTCATAGCATCAAATGCATCTGCCAGGCTTAAGATCCGGGTCAGTAATGGTATATTCTCTCCTTTTAAATTGCCCGGGTAGGCCGGAGGAAAGGCAAAACAATCACCATCGTAACGTTCATGATGGTGGCGGACAATATTGCTTATTTCTTCAAATATTTGAACTTCGGCCAGGATGTCTGCCCCGACTACAGGGTGGAGCTGGATTAACCTGGTATCGTCTTCTGTCAATGGTTCTTTTTTCTGTAATATTTCCTGGGGGACAGCGATTTTACCAATATCGTGCAGGATCGCGGCATCAGCAAGAACTTCAAGCTGCGGACCAAACAGGCTTGCTTTTTTAGCAATCTGCAGGGCATAGTCTTTAACTCTTTCTGAATGTCCGTATGTATATGTATCCCTTAGCTCCACCGATTTTACAAGAGCCAGGACCATTTGCTTGGATATCTTTCTCTTTTCTCTGACACTGCTATCATAGATAGTGTAAAGTTCTTGCTTATCCATACTTTTTTGTATTTCAAGCAACTGCTGGTCCGCTTCATATATTAAGTCGTCTAAAGAGCCTTCTTCCATGGTACAGGTGCCCAGCTTTAGCATAATCTTATCTTCCCCGGTCAGGCCCATTTTGCGGTTCCAGTCTTCAAGGCTGTCTTGAATGCGTTCCGCCACCATCTGCGCCTTCCGTTCATCAGTACCGGGCATGAAAATAATGAATTCATCTCCACCGTAGCGGATAACAAGATCATTACTTCTAATGCACTTGTTCAGGAACGAAGCTACCTCCTTAAGAACCCTGTCTCCAGCCTGGTGGCCATAATGATCGTTGAAATACTTGAAATTGCGAATATCAGTCATAATCAGGGACATGGGGAAATTACTGCGTTGTGTTTCCCTTTCAAAAATATTTTCAAGCATACGCCGGTTGTAAGCACCGGTCAGGGTATCGGTTATGGATAACTGCACATTTTGCTCATGCAGCAAAGCATTTTTAATATAAACGGCGATATGGGAAACAAACAGATGCATGGATCTTAAAAACGAGTAGCGAAATGGTATCGTGTCTCCCCGGGATGGAATGCATAAAAACCCAATCAATTCATCTTTTACCCGCATTGGGAAAAAGGCTTCCAGCTTCATACTAACCAGATCCTCGAGCTCTTTTGCCCATAGACCTTTTATCATGGGGTGGATCATAACGTCGCTTAAAAAAAGCGGTTCTTGACTCTTCCTAAGGATGTCTGTCAGGGGGTGGTCTTCGTTGATTGTCATAAATACATTACCTTCTTCCCCATCACAGTACTGCCAGAGCACAAAGTTATTATCACTAATATTTTTGATGAGAAAATAAACAGGATTAATGTCGAAATACTTATGGCATAGCTGCTGGACCTTCTTAAATAATGACTGCATCGGAAGCACAGTTTCCTGGAAAGTTGTAATTTCTTCAAGAATTTTATATAGATTGGCCTGCTCCGGGGAAAATATGTTGTCGAAACCTGACTGTAATTTTTTCCGGGTGGGCGTGAACCAGAGCAGTAAAAAAGTTATCAATACAAGTGAGGTAAAAAGAGCTGCATAACCGGCAAAATCAAACATCCTCATAGAGATAACTATAATGGAAAGAACCAGTGATGCAATGATGATGGCAACCAGGATTAAATATGATAAGCCGGTCCGGATAAATAATTTAAGGTCTATAAGCTGATGATAAAAAACGGCATAAAAGATTATGATTGCCTGTAACGAAACAAATACCGCTTCGAGGGGAAAGCCCTGCAGCTGGTCTATAAAATTAAGGGTGGAAGCAAAAAATACTAAAAATACGCCCAGCAGCAGATACTCTTGTTGAGTGCGCACCTTAGTATAGGTTGATTTGCGGTAATCTCTCCACAGATCATAAAAAGCAAGCCCCAGGTAAGAAAAAGAAATCATACCAAGGATAGGGATCAGAGGTCCAAATTCAGGGACATAGAGCCCGGTGGGGTGACTTTGCACTGCAGGTAAAAATAGATTCCCCCAGGCAAGGGACAGTATAGCTATCGCAAGAATTATAAAATAGCCCAGCCTGCACAGTTTCATCCTTTCGTAATCATACCTGAAGGTGGTTATAACTGCGTAAAATAGAATAAAATAGCCGGCTATGGTCGGTGTTTGCAGTTGATACCACTGCAAGACCAGATCCGGCCGGCCCTGGTAGCTGTAGATAGAAACCATTAAGGAAGTAAACTGCCAGGCAATCAGCATCAACAAATAGAGAATGATGCTTTTATTAACCGGCTGCCGGTAACTTTTTCTACCGATCAAATAAACCAGGGCGCAATAAATCATGATGTTGAGCGCTTTAATTAAAGCTCCGTAAACTACTACCACTGATGTTAACGCTCCTTAAAAAATACCTGGTCAGACTTAAGTTATTCTAACAATGTTTTTATTGTATCACTAGATGGGTTCATACGGTAAGGTTTTAACCTGGCCAGGTCTACCCCTTCAGCTCTTTTCTTCTGAATGTATCTCTGAAAAGCCCCTTCAGGCAAAAAGGTAACCTTAAGCGGTTTTAAATTCAGCATTTTTTCTACATCGGAATAATCGCTGTCCAGTTCTGCCAGTTTCTGATGAATCTTTTCTTCTGCTTCCTCTTTGCTTAACTTGCCGCTGGCATCCAGGTAAATATTAAGAACCGGAGTTTCCTGGTCAGTTTCTTTTTTTACAACCCAGTCATTATAAGAAATACCACTATTTTCAATCGCCCGCCAGATCGTTAATTCGGTAAGACGGGTAAAGCCGGCCAGATCGATCAAATCGTCTGCCCTGCTGTAAAATTTAATATGGGGCAGACACACCCCAATTGCGGGATCTTCTTTGGCTGTTACTTTTACCAGGTCCCCGAGCCTGTAACGGACAAAAGGCCCTCCAAGGAAATTGGTAATAACGATTTCATAGATCTCGTTTTCCTGTAGTTGATCCATGGTAACTGTCCTGGGAATATATCCTGGATCTTCTTTTGACCTGAGATGTTCAGCAAAGGGAATAAATTCAAGGAAATTTTGATCCGGAATAAGCACATTTCCGCTGCGGTTCCAGGTCTGAACCGCGGTAACACCGGCTTCAGTGCTGGCATATCCCTCGATGGGATTTCCACCCCAGTAATGTATAACCTTATCACGAAATATATCACAGTCCATTCCTCCCATGGCCAATACCTTGGGGTTCCATATGTCCTTAGGAAGAATACCACGCTTCTTTCTCCTGCTTACAATCATTCCTTTTATCAGCCTGGCCAGGGCCCGGGGAGACATCAGCAGAGAACCCAGGTTTTTTTTTCGATCAGTACTGCCTCCCTCAAAATGTTTGCCAATAGATAAAAGGATACTGGCGATACCATAAAACACGTCTATACCTTCTGTCAGGCTCATTTGCAGACCTTTTTCGATGCGATCAAAGAAATCCATTTCTTCAGCAATTTCAGGCGGGGGCAGGAATTTGAAGGGAAAATGGTGCAGGACGCTGTCAACCATCAGGGCTCCTGACATGTAAGGCCTGGGGGCAAGGGTGAAGAAAATGGTATCACCCGGTTCTAAAACAACTTCACCTTTTTTGCCGGCCGAACCAAAAATCAAGCTGGCTATTACATAGCGCCCGGCTCTTTCCCAAAACCTTTTTGTATATGGTACCCATTTATGCCGGTACTCACCCGAACGTCCCGATGTATGTACCCAGTAAAAAGCATCTCCCGGCAGATCATCTTCATTTTTTTCAAGCAGGTAGTGTGCATAGTCCTTATAAGTTGTAAAAGGAACTTTGCTCCTGAACTCCTCGATGCTGTCGGATGTCATACCCGCTAAAAGTTCCTGGCCCAGTTTGCTTTTTTTCAGCACACTTAGCTGTTCTTCAAGAAGGCGGTACTGAATCTTCATTGCCTCGTCAGTGCTTAGCTCTAAAAAGTTGCAGTAATGATCCCAAATTTCATCCTGTCTATTTTCCTGGAAAAGCTGGCGTGCCGTAACTTCCATTCAATCAAATTCCTCCTTGTGCCTGTTTTTGTTATCATTAAGATATTTTATTATTTTTTAAGATTCCCTTCAAAAAACATTCAAACTTTTAACCGTTTTATTATGCTTAAAAGATCAGTATCAGATGTTTTGACTTCATGGTCACTGGTATAAGTTGCAGTGAACAAGTTCTCTTTTTGTTCTTCAATAGATTTGACAAAAGCCAGTTTCAGATCCTGTTCCTGGGCAGTCATTACCGGAAAGCCATAATGTTTATTCAGGTGCTTTAATTTGCCTTTTTCCTTCTGATGTTTCTCCACAAATTCGAGATGCCTGGCAATCCTTTCCCCGTTATAACTGCTCAGCTGTGAAGCCTCTTGAATTAACCTGTCTTTAACAGGTTTGTAAAAGCTGCTTTCGAATTCACAGTTAATGCTATTTCTTCCAGCGGCAATAGCAGCCATCGCAGTCGTTCCAGTCCCGGAAAAGGGATCTAATACAGTATCACCAAAACCAGAAAACATATTAATCAGGCGAAAAGGCAGCAGAAAAGGATAGGCGGCGCTTCGTTTGCGAAGCTCACCGGAGGTGGTTTCCTGCCTTGTTCCTTTAAAATCCCAGAGATCGGAAAACCAGCTGTTTCGCTCTTCCCAGAAATAAGCGCTTTCCCTGCGTTGTTTCTTTTCTTTTTCTGTGGCAAAGACTCTTTTAGGACCCTTGCGGAAAACCAGGATATATTCATGTTCAAGGGTGATATAAGCACCGGGTGGAAGCATTCCCGAACCCATAAATTTATTTGGAGCATTGGTCTGCTTGCGCCAAAGGATCACGGGCAGCAGGTCAAAACCAAGTTCAAAGAATTTGCTTTGAACCCGGGCATGATTGGCAAAAAGTCGAAACCGGTTATTCAAGGTCCTGGTTGCGTCCCCGATATTTATACAGGCCAGGGCCCCCTGCTTCATGACCCGCCTAAGTTCAATCCAGACTTTATCAAGCTCTAAGTGCATTGCTTCAAAAGCAGCGCTGTAATTACTTTCTTCCAACATGTTTTCCAAACCCGGGGTAAGGAAGGAAAACTGTCTGTCCCACATTTCAATCATCGGGTAGGGCGGTGAGGTAACAACCAGATCAATGCTGTTATCTGCTGTTGTTTCCAGTTTCCTGGAGTCTGCATAGATAAAGCTGTGCTTTGTCTGCAATACAATTGATCTCCTAATAATTATTGTTAAAATAGTTCTTAAAGCCAGCCTGAGGTTATAAGTTCTCAGAAATACTTATAATGAGTTCACCAGGTAATACGTAAACCCGGTATTCTACACTCACCGATACTTATCAAATCTTCAAGAGCCATTTCTTCTTTCAGCTCATGTTCTTCAGCCAGGGGAACTACTAAAATGACTGATTCAGCAGATTCATGAAGTTCAGGCAGTTCAAGCAGCAGTTCAGATGACCAGGTTGTTTCTCCATCATTATTCGTGTGATATTGATTCTCAGCAGCAAAGTTTCCGCCCTGGTACCGGTATTCATTGCCTTGCTGATCAACAAGATGTATTTGCTTTAATTTTTCTTCAAGTTTTTCCTGGGCAGCACTATGATCTGGGGCCTGATCAAAACCTGGATCTAACTTATAGGCAGGCACCTCTTCCAGACGGATAGAAAGACAGATACTATCAGTCATCGGCTCAAAACCGGTAATTTTAATCATTCCATCATTGTCAAGCTCTATTATTTTGTTCTCTTGATCAGCATCAAACTGCTTTTCATTCTCATTAGGAAGTTCTGACTGTTCATTCTGGCAATCGATTTCCTTTGCCCCAGTATCAACATCACCTAAACTTGAAAAGAAGATGTAAGCTGCAACAATTAAAACCACAAGAACAACTCCAGAGAGCAAGTAAAAATTGCGCCTACTCATAAGTAAACTTCTATTACTTTTTGCCATAAAGCCTACTCCTGACTATTCCAAAATATTAAAACAAGTAAATATTATCGTTCGATAACCCTTATTTTTTCCCTGACTGCATCAGCTTCATCGACTTCTCCGATAAATCCTGCAACTGATTCGCTGTAGTCAAGACCTTTGCTGCCCAGTGATACCCGGTATGCCCCGGGTTCACTTACGTCCAGGGTTACTACAATAAATTTATTCCCGGGAGAAATACCATCGGCAACAATAAATTTATCAACAAGGTGAGATCCAGACCCCGGGAAATTATTTATCAGTCCTAATGACTTTTGCATGATCAGGCTCACATCCTGGACATTGACTGCCCCATCACCATTAACATCAGCACGAACCTTTCTCTCGCCATCTAAAGAATTCATGCCCAGGGTGTGACGCATAACCAGAACGACATCATTAACATCGATCCTGCCGTCACCGTTTATGTCACCGTAGCGGGCAGCTGAAGTTTGGGTGCCGGCCAATAATAAAAATATAAAGAACGATATAAGAATTATTTTCAAAACAACACCTGCAAGTTTTTTAACCAGGCTCATTCGGTGTAAGGAGTTATCTTTTTGCCTGTGACTCTCAAATTGGATACCCGACATGACCGCCGGCCCTTCCTTCCTAAAGGAAATAATGAATTAAAAACAATCAATAAACTGCTATTGCTTCGATTTCCACATCCACGCCTTTAGGCAGCCTGGATACCTCCACACAGGATCTGGCCGGGTATTTTTCCCCGAAGAATGATGCGTAAACTTCGTTAACTGCTCCAAAATCATTTATATCTGTAAGAAATATTGTTGTCTTAATGATATTATCCGCTGTTAAGCCACCTTCTTTAAGAATAGCCAGGACATTTTCCATGCACTGCCTTGCCTTTTCACCGGCATCACCTTCTACAACTTCCCCGGTTGCCGGGACTACCGGCATCTGCCCGGAAACAAACATCATATTGCCCGCTTTTACCCCCTGGCTGTATGGGCCGACTGCTGCCGGGGCATTACTGGTATGAACTCTTGTTAACTCTGTCATTTAAAAGCCTCCTTATCTTAAGCTGCTAACTAATAAATCAAAAAAAGTAGTGGTGTAAATGATGCATACATTTATATTCAATAGGTGCTCTCTTATTCCTCTGAGTCAATAAAAACTCCTTAAATAAGGTTAGCCTGTATTTGTAATTATCCTTAAAAATGGTAAACTATATAAAGCAACTTCAGAGGAGGAATCAACTTGTTAAAGTGGCTGGCAATTTTTCTATTTAAACTTGGTGGATGGAAACAATATGGGCAGATACCTGAAGATGTTAATAAATGCGTTGTTGTCGGCGGCCCGCATACCAGTAATTTTGACCTGATTTTCGCTTATGCCGGTTTTATAAAAATGAAAGTTCCTGTCAGGTTTTTGATAAAAGAAGAATGGCTCAGGTATTTTCCCTTGAAAAATATTTTACTTTCTGCCGGTGCACTCGGTATCGACAGGGCTAAAAAAGGTGAAACCATGGTCGATAAACTGGCAGAACTGCTCATACACTCAGAGGAAAGAATGGCTGTGCTAATTACCCCGGAAGCAACCAGGAAACATACCTGCAAGTGGAAAACCGGCTTTTACTACGCCGCTTTAAAAGCTAATGTCCCTATCTACCTCAGTCACCTGGATTATGCCAAAAAGGAAGCAGTCATGGGGCCCGGTTTTATGCCTACCGGAGATTTTAAAAAGGACATGGAGATCGTAAGAAATCACTATAAAGATGTTACTCCAAAGTATCCGGAGAAGTTCTGCCTGAAGATATACCTGGATGATGAAAGCGAAGCCTGTCCGAATGCTGCCAGAAAATAAAGCAAGGGAATGAGTTAAATAGCCGCAGTTAAAACGCAGCAGAAAAAGTTAATAGCTCTTCTGATCATATCAACCGCATATATTGCCGTTTTTATTAATATCCAGGGATTTAAAGCCATGCTGCCCCTGGTGCAGGACGAATTTTTGATCAGCAGGGCCGAGGTGGGACTATACTCAAGTTTTTACTTCTTCAGCTCTGTGATGATCGCCATCTTCAGTGGTAAAATTGCCGACCGCCTGGGCACAAAAAATGGCCTGGTTATTGGTGTTGGACTGGTAGGGGCAATGATAGCCCTGCACTCTATTTCTCCGACTTTCGGCCTGATCCTGATTCTTGCCTTTATTACAGGTATAGCTTTTAGCCTGATTACCCCTTCAGTAAACAAAGGTGTAATGGAGATATCGGAACCATCGAAAAGAAGCTTATCTATGGGCATCGTTCACGGCGGCGGAGGCCTGGGTGGTGTGCTCGGGGCGGTGATGCTGCCTTATCTAGGAGAAATGTATGGCTGGCGCACAACCCTGCTCATGGGCAGCGTTTTTGCCATTATCGTAGCATTATTTATCTTAAAGTATTTCCGGCCACCGGTTAACCAGGAAGAACAGACTGATACTGCAGATCAAAAAGAAAAACCATCTTTAAGAAAAGATTTAGGCCTGTTTCTGCGCAACCGCTACCTGATGACTGTTTTCGCCATGGGCATAGTATTCGGAGTTAGCATTTCTTCCGTTACCGGGCATTTTCCCCTCTACATGGTCCGCGACCTTGGCACAACAACAACTTTCGCCGGTTTGGGTTTAGCTGCTTTCCATCTTGGAGGCATTCTTGGCCAGCCTTTCTGGGGCTTCTTTAACGAAAAAGTGTTTCAGGGTAATAGGAGAATAGCCTTATCTCTTCTTGGCTTCTTAATTTGCGGTCTGCAGCTCTTTTTCGGCCTGATTATCAGCAGACACGTATTTGCCCCCGAATTAATCCTGCTCTTTTCATTTTTCCTGGGATTTTGTACGCTTGGCATTATAGCAATTTACTTCACAACCGTAAGTGAACTAGTTGCAAAACAGCAGGTCGGGACGGTTACCGGCCTGGCTTTAATCTTTCCTCGCAGCAGCACGGTGATTATGCCTCCGCTATTTGGCCTGGCAGCAGACGTTACCGGGACTTATACTGTTAGCTGGATTATTCTGGGCCTTCTGGTAGCTGTGCTGACATCAGCATTTCTCTACTTTAGCGGTAAATATTCCAGCTCAGCTGAGCAAAGTAATTCTGTCTAGTTAAAGATCCTAAAGCTATAGTCTTTGAAATTCCCTCATAAACTTTATTACATTTTTTCAACTATGGTCAAAATATCCCCAGGTTTCTCGGCAATATGATCAGGTTCCCCTTCCTGCAGCAAGGACAGGTAATCATATCCCCAGGTTACAGAAATAATCCTGATCGGCACTTTCTTGCAGGCGGTGATATCGCGTTCTTCATCACCGATGTAAACGGCCTGTTCACTTTTCAGACCAAGATCTTTTAAGGCCCGTTTAATAATTTTATGCTTACCAAACAAGCTTGAGCTGCACTGAATAACATCAAAGTATTCAAGGTTATGCGCAGCAAGGAAGCTGTTAATGTTACGATGAGTGTTTGAAGAAACAATAGCCAGGGTATAACCGCGATCTTTCAGGCTGCGGATTAAATCTTCTATACCTGGAAAGGGTTCAGCTGAACCTATAAATTCACCGAAAATATGCACTGCCTCGGCTGCAAGGCTGGGCAATTTAAAAAATGGCACTCCAGCTTTCTTAAAGCGCTCCCTGATTGGCAGCGAACGCATTTCATGCAATTCCTCGTGAGTCATCTTTTCAATATTATGTCGCATGGTTAAACGATCGTAAACCTTAAATAGAATAAACCCTGTATCGGCCAGAGTTCCGTCAAAATCAAAGAGTAAAGCTTTAACCATCGTTGTCCTTTCATTGCCAGGTTTTAATGAGGCGGCCTAAAACTAAAAGAAACCATGTGCTTATTATTGCATTACAGGGTCATTTCCGCAATACGTATAAGCCGATTTTGAATTGCCAGTAAAGGGAAATAACCACTGTGCATGTTATTGCCAGGGCAACAGCTAAACCTCAAGGATTACCGCATCTCCCTGGGCCAGGCCGCCGCAGATGGCAGCTGCTCCAAGACCGCCGCCCCTTCGTTTCAATTCATAAGCCAGTGTCATCACTATCCTGGCTCCACTGGCTCCGACCGGATGACCGACAGCAATAGCGCCTCCATTTACATTAATCTTTTCCCGCAGCTTTTCCAGCTTGATCTGGTTATCGCCGGCCATGATCTTGCTGCTAACCAGGGGCATAGCTGCAAAGGCTTCATTGATCTCAACCAGGGTTAGATCCTCCAGGGCAATCCCTCCGGTCCGCTCCAGGGCTTTCTCAATAGCAGGGGCGGGAACAGCAGCAATTAAATGAGGCTCAAGAGCTACACTGCCAATACTCCGAACAGCTGCCAAATATTCTGCACCTTGAGCTTCTGCCTTTTCTCTTGCCATCAGGACCAGTGCTGCCGCCCCGGTATTCATGCCCGGAGCATTGCCGGCAGTAATAGTCGGGCTGCCATAAATAGTTGGCAATTTAGCCAGCTGTTCAAGCGTAACATCCGGACGGGGCTGCTCGTCCTCTTCCATGACAACCGTTCCTCTCTTTCCTGAAATCTCAACAGGAAATATTTCTTCTTGCAGCTTACCTTCAGACACAGCCCTACCGTAATACTGCTGGCTGCGGACGGCCCAGCGGTCCTGCTCCTCCCGGTCAACACCATACTGCAGGGCTACCTCACCGGCATCAACAGCTACAGGATTCCAATCGCTGTAACCCAGCTTGTAAACCGGGTCAATTAGGGCCCCGTCTCCCATCCTTTGTCCCCAGCGCATACCGGGAGCAAGGAATGGAGCCCGGCTCATGTTTTCAGAACCGACTACTACAACTGTATCAGCTTCTCCGCTTTTTATTGAACGAAAACCAAGGTGCAGGGCAGTCACCGAGGAGCAACAGGCCCGATCTATTGTCAGTGACCTTGTTTCCGGAGAAAGTCCTGCTTTTAAGACGGCTTGCCTGGCCAGGACATTTGTTTCAAGGGCATTTTCTGCCAAGAGGCAGGTCCCAAAATATAGTTCATCGACAAGTTCTTTACCTGCTTTCAAGCGATCCAAAACTTCATTGACTGCCAGCACTCCTAAATCGAGGCTGCTGATATCTTTCAGCAACCCGCCAAACTTGCCAAAAGGGGTCCTGGCTGCCGAAACAATGACCACGTCACGTTTATCGCCCAAGGAAAACCCTCCCGTTCTGATATGAATTAAATAATTATTATATGTTTCGCCGGCATTTACCATTTTGCCTGCACTTGGCAGAATAAAATAACCGGGCTTAAAAAATCAAGCCCGGGGTTAATGATGCTTCAGCTTATCTATTCAATTACTTTGCGGCTTCAGTTTTTTTGCCCTTTGTTTTTGGCTTTGTTTTTGGCTTTGCTTTTCCTTTTGCTTTTTCTTTTGCCTTAGCCTTGTCCTTAGGTGCGGGGAGATCATATTCTTCCTGTTTTTCCGCGTAGCCGGGTATCTGGTCATGATACCTGGCCAGCATTTTTTTCAGGGCCGCCCGCTGTTTTGGCGTCAGGGATTTGCGGGCTTTATACTGCTTGCGCAGTGAATCGGCAAAAGATGCATCATCCCAGGTCCTGTTGCCGCGCTTGGTGGGTTCATTAAAAGTTTGGACATGATCAAGCAGCTCCAGGAGTGGACCGCTTTCGTTATCCTCTTCTATCTCATTTGATAGTCCGGCATCTTCGGCCCTTTTTTCGAAATCCTTAATCTGGGCCGCATACTTTTGCACCAGCCGGTCGAGATAGCGAACCTGGTTTTCTGTCAAACGCCTTCCGCTTTCCACCTGGTCACGCAAACTCTTTGTAAA
>SLBE01000165.1 GCA_007126465.1 Syntrophomonadaceae bacterium
AGTAGGTATGATTCGTGCTTCATTTGCCGATCAGTTTACCGGCAGGGACAGGTTTGTCGGTTACTGGAAAGCCCTGCAGGATCATGGCGTTCGTTATGATGAGGAAATAGTAAAAATCGGTGCTCTTGAAACCATGGATGGCTACAAAGCGGCCAGAGAACTCATAAAAGACAATAAAGACCTTGAAGCCATCTTTGTTGCCTGTGACCTGATGGCTTTCGGGGCGATTAAGGCAATTATCGATCTGGGGTACAGGGTTCCGGAAGATATTGAGGTGGCCGGTTTTGATGATGTGCCGATGGCTTCTTTTTATCATCCCACCTTAACAACAGTTCGCCAGCCTATAGAAGATATGGGCAGGTATTCAGCAAAAAAGTTGGTTAAGTTTATTGAAGGAGAAAATATTGACCAGTGGGAGATTGTTTTACCGCATGAATTAGTGTTCAGAGACAGTACTGCAAAATAATCTGACTCGAAGATTAGTTGATAGGCATTAAAAAGTAATGATAAGGAGGGTATGAGGTGGCTGGAAAAAATGATTTAGGTTCTACAAATAATTGGAAGGCCCCAAAAAAAATGGGTATTTCTGATTTGGCCAGGCGTGAAGAAAGGCTGGCTTTCAGACTGCTTTTGCCGGCCCTGTTGATTATTTTACTGATTGCTTTTTATCCCCTGGCCCAGGTTTTCTATACAAGCTTTACGGACCGGGTTTTTGCCAGCGGTGAGGAAACAAACTTTATCGGTTTTGAAAACTATCGCCAACTGCTCAGTGTTCATGTTATGGAGCTGGAACCTGTGCTGGACGAAGCAACGGGGCAGCAGCTGGTCGATCCTGATTCGGGTGAAAAAGTTTTCGAAAGGCCTCTTGATGTATTACCCCGGGAGCCAAATCGCTACAGGGAACTGAATCAATTTGACCTGCTTGGCAAGCGTTATGTAATTGGAGCGACCGACCCAAATTTTATTGAAGCTGTTCAGAACACCTTAGTATTTACAGCTATTTCTGTATTTATTGAACTTATTCTGGGGTTGGCTATTGCCCTGGTTGTCAACAGTAAATTCAAGTTCAGGGGAGCAATGCGGGCAGCGATGTTGGTGCCATGGGCAGTTATAACCGTTGTCTCTGCCAGGATGTGGGAATGGATGTTAGCTCCAAGCAGGATTGGTATGTTTAATGCACTATTTGACCGTTTAGGCCTCATAGATAGTCCTATTGCTTTTCTGGCATCAGGAGGATACCAGTTGTCGGCCTTGATTGCCGTTGATGTCTGGAAAACGACACCTTTTATGGCCCTGTTAATCCTGGCCGGTTTGCAGATCATGCCGGAAGATATTTTTGAAGCAGCTGAAATAGATGGGGCTGGAAAAATCAGGCAATTTTTTATGATCACTTTACCGCTCTTAAAACCAGCCATAGCTGTGGCTCTGATTTTTAGAACCCTTGATGCTTTAAGGGTATTTGATATTTTCCAGGTTATGCTTGGTCAGAGTACCTATTCGATGGCCAGCTATAACTACTTCCAACTGATTGGCAACCGGAATATGGGTCTTGCTTCTGCTATCGGGGTTATTATTTTTATCCTGATCTTTGTTTTTGCAGTTTCTTATATTAGAATGCTGGGGGTTGATGAAGAATGAAAAAAGAAATCGGTATATTCAGCCTGATTAAAAGGATAGCTTTTAACCTGATGATTATTTTCATTCTTGTTTACCTGCTATTTCCTTTTTACTGGGCTGTGAATTCTTCTTTAAAAACAGAGTCCCAGCTTTTTATGACACCGGCAACTGCGGTTCCCAGAGACCCTGTGACGCTGGAATTTTCACCAACTCTTCAAAACTATGCCGCTGTCTTTCAGGATGGACAGTTTCTGCGCGGTCTTGCTAACAGCACTATCGTTGCAACATCAACTACGACCCTTGCTCTGGTTGCCGGCTCTTTTGCTGCCTTTGCCCTGGGCAAGCTGCGCTTCAGGGGGAGGAAGCCGGCCCTATACCTGATCCTGGCCATGACCATGTTCCCACAGGTTACAGTTTTGACAGGGCTATATGCAGTTATTACGGCCCTGGGCCTTTCTGCCAGGATAAGTATGATTTTTTCCTACATGATTTTTACTTTGCCTTTTACCACCTGGGTTTTAACCGCTTTCTTCAAAGAATTGCCTGATGCCTTAATGGAATCGGCCCAGGTTGACGGTGCAACCCCGTTCCAGACTTTTCGCCGGATATTACTGCCGCTTACAGCGCCGGCCCTGGTAACTACAGGCTTGCTGGCATTTATTGCAGCCTGGAATGAGTACCTTTTTGCTCTGACTTTTACCTCGATTGACCCGGCAGCCAGAACAGTCCCTGTTGCTATTGCCTATTTTACAGGTGCGGTAGCACGCCAGGAGCCTTTTGGTGAAATTATGGCTGCCGCATCATTGGTAACAATTCCGCTTGTGGTACTGGTCCTGGTTTTCCAACGCCGGATTGTAGCCGGTTTAACAGCTGGAGCGGTGAAAGGTTAATTCATATATTTTAAGTTGTTTAAGGGGGGATGGTGGAAATAGTTCAGATGCTTTGCTGATGGGTGTTTACTCGTGTGATTACTAATTAAGAGGAGGCAAAACTATGTTAAAGAGATACTGGTTAATTGGTTTGGTTGTTCTGCTTGCTTTCAGCCTGCTGTTTGCAGCTGGATGTGGTGAAGCAGAAGAAGTTGTAGATGACCCGGATGTAGTGGATGAAGAGGATGAGGTAGTAGATCCAGACGAAGTGGTGATTACCGTTGCTGCCGGGGCGGTTGGCATGGAGCTGGAGCTAACCAGGGACCTGGCTGAAATGTACAGTGAGGCTAATGAAGGGGTTACAGTTGATGTTTTAGATACCCCGGATATGGCTGATGATCGCCTTGGTCTTTATCTGCAGTTCTTTGAAGCAGGAAGTTCCGAGGTTGATGTATACCAGATCGATGTGATCTGGCCCGGCGATCTGGCAGAGCACTTTGTTGACCTCTATGAGTATGGTGCTGATGCTGTTGCTGACGATCACTTCCCGGCGATTATCGAAAACAATACGGTTGACGGCAGGCTGGTCGGCATCCCCTGGTTTACTGATGCCGGGCTGCTTTACTACCGCACCGACCTGCTTGAGAAGTATGAGCTTGATGTTCCGCAAACCTGGGATGAACTGGAAGAGTATGCCCAGATTATCCAGGATGGTGAGCGTGAAGAAAATCCCGATTTCTGGGGCTTTGTCTGGCAGGGTAATGCTTACGAAGGCTTAACCTGCGATGCCCTGGAATGGATTGCCTCCAATGATGGCGGAACAATCATTGAACCGGAAGGGGTCATTACCATCAATAACCCCAATGCCATTGAGATTGTTGACCAGGCTGCAGGCTGGGTTGGCACTATTTCCCCTGAAGGTGTGACCACCATGGCAGAAGAAGATTCACGAGCGATATGGCATGCCGGTAATGCTGCTTTTATGCGTAATTGGCCCTATGCTTATGCAACCAGCATGGCAGATGACAGTGCAGTTGCCGGTAATTTTGATGTTTCACCCCTGCCGGCAGGTAAAAGCGGTTCCGGTGCAGCCACCCTTGGAGGATGGCAGCTGGCGGTAAGTAAATACAGTGATAATCCGGAAGTTGCAGCGGATGTGGCCCTTTTTATGGCTTCCTATGAAGGACAGAAGTACCGGGCAGTAGAAGGTACTTTCAACCCGACTATCATGGACCTTTATGATGATCCGGAAGTCCTTGAAGCAGCGCCTTTCTTTGAAGCTTTATATGACGTGTTTATTAATGCTGTTGCTCGTCCTTCTACTGTAACCGCACCTCAATATGCGGCTGTTTCCGAGCTGTTTTACAATGCCGTACATGATGTGCTGACCGGTCAGAAAGATGCTGCAGATGCTTTTGAAGAGTTAGAGCTTGATCTTCAAGATCTGACTGGTTTTCCGGTAGAATAAGACACTAAAGATTGTTATTTAAGAGGCGTTTGATCAAGGCTATTGTCCGGGGCAGTAGCACCGGGCAATAGCCATTCTTTAAAATTTTTAGTTGGAGCCGCGAAAAATTATTAACCAAAATAAGGAGTCCGCCGGCAATAATGAAACAGTTTAATCTGGACTACCCATCTATTTACCCTTCTAACCGCTGGCAGATCTGCGAAGATTTTTTTTCGCCGCAGCATATGATGTTAAATGAAACGATATTTGCCCTTGGTAATGGATACATCGGCATCAGGGGAAGTTTTGAAGAAGGGTTTAAACAAAAAACAATACGATCTGTTGATGGCATATATCTAAACGGTTTTTATGAATCTGTCCCCATTCCTCATGCTGAAAAAGGTTATGGTTATGCATTGAATACTCAAACCATGCTTAATGTAACCGACAGCAAAATAATTGAGCTTTATTTAGAATATGAACGTTTTGATATGGATAGCGGAACTGTATTGGATTATAATCGGACCCTGGATATGGCTAAAGGACACATGACCAGGACGGTAAGATGGAAATCTCCACAGGGCAGGGAAGTGTTAATAGAAATAACCAGGGTGGTGTCTTTTAGCGAAAGGCATGTGCTTGCTGTTCAATACAGGGTCAGGCCCCTTAACTTTTCTGGTCCAATAACCATAAATTCCGTTCTTGATGGAGCTGTAGATAACCATACCCATGAAGAAGAGGATCCCCGTTTTTCCGCCAGCCTGGGTGGTCTGGGACTGACAACAACAGGTATCATGGCAGAAGCAAATGGAGCAATTTTAACCCAGGAAACCAGGCGCTCCGGGTTGTCCCTGGCCTGTGCCATGGAAAACAAAGTTATTGGAAGCAAGCCTGTTGAAACAGGCTCTGAACAGACTGGGCAGCAGGCGCTGGTCAGGTTTAAGTTTGATGCTGTTAAAGATCAATGGATTACCCTTGAAAAATATGTTTCTTATTACACATCGCTTGATTATCC
>SLBE01000158.1 GCA_007126465.1 Syntrophomonadaceae bacterium
CACCTGGTTCTCTGCACATCACAGGATCGGGGCAAAACTGTATCAAAAGCCTGTGAAGTTGGTTGTATTGCCTGCAAAGCCTGTGTGAAAGCCTGCCCGCAGGAAGCAATAGAGATGGATGGCAAGCTGGCAGTGATTGATATAGAGAAGTGCGATGATTGCGGTATCTGCGCAGAGAAATGTCCGCCTGATACTATATATCAACGTGGTTCAATTCCCACTGAAGCAGATGCTGAAGCCGCTGCTGCAGAAAAAGAAAAGGAAGAGGCAACCGCTTAAATTAATAAAAGAAAGTCATTTTCATCTTTTAAGATACCTCCGGCTGGTTAAGCCATGGGGGGGCTGAATTGTTTTGTAAATCCCAATTTTTACCGAGGTAGCTAACAATATGAAAAATGACCATTTAAATTTTATCGGTGTAACCGCAGTGCTATTCTTGTTTTGGGTAGCAGTAAGCGGGACCCTTGACTGGCCGCAGCTTGTGGTTGGCTTAGCAGCGGCCACTTTTGTCACTTTTTTTAATCGCTCCATGCTAATAACACATGAAGACAGGCCTCCTGTCCGGCTTAAAACTCTTGTCTGGCTGCTTGGCTATTTCTTTAAACTGATATCTGACATATTTGTAGCAAACTTTCAGGTTGCCTGGCTGGTTTTACATCCTAAAATGCCTATAGAGCCAAATATGGTTGAACTGGAAGTTGATATTGACAAACAGGCCAGCAGGGTCTTACTGGGCAATTCAATAACCCTTACCCCCGGGACTTTAACCGTTTTGTCTGAAGGCAATAAGTACTTAGTTCATGCATTAACCAGGCATAATGGTGAAGCTCTAAAAACATGGCCCCTGATAGATCGTTTAAAACAGATGGAGGTCGAAAAGTAATGGATACTGGTCAGGTCCTGGAATTCCTATACGGCCTTGGAGCGGTGCTGGTTATGTTGATGATATTTTTATCGCTCATCCGTGCCCTGATAGGGCCCAGTGCCCCTGACAGGGTGGCTGCGATTAATATCATCGGCACTAAAACGCTGGTAATTATTACCCTTATCGCTTTTATCTATAACCAGGTATACTTTTTGGATATAGCCATGATCTATGCCCTGATGAGTTTTATTACTACTATCGGTGTTGCAAAATATCTTGAGAAGGGAGCCCTGGACTGATCGCTTACTGGGTTGAAACAGCGCTTGATATTATTTCAATTATTACCTTAATCGGCGGCCTTTTCTTCCTTTTTGTCGGGACTGTTGGCCTGCTGCGCTTTCCTGATGTTTATAATCGGCTGCATGCCACAACTAAGTGCGACACCCTGGGAGCGGGCTTGCTGCTTCTTTCACTGGCCCTGCAAAGTTCTGTGACTGTCGGGATCAGGTTAGTTCTTTTAATTATCTTTATTTTAATTACCAACCCTACAGCAGCTCATGTTATCGCCAGGGCAGCTTATAAAACCGGGTTTAAACCGGTCGAAAGCAGGAGGGATTCGGATGACTGAAGCGCTTAATGTCCTTCTGCTGCTGTTCCTAATAGTATGTGCCATAGGGGTAGCGCATATTCGCGACCTGCTAAGCGCTGTGATTCTCTTTTCTTCTTTTGGCTTGATTATGGCCATAATCTGGCAGCAGTTAAGTGCACCAGATGTTGCCATGGTTGAAGCAGCTCTTGGCACCGGTGTAGTAACCCTGCTTTTAATTGCGGCTATCGCTAAAACCAAGAGAGCTGAGTGATTAAACGAGTTAGGGGAAGGAGTGCATTTAATGCTATATATATTATTAGCAGTATTTGTGGTTATTCTTACCTTTATCCTGAGGGTTATAATCGGAGTAGAACCTCGTACCCTGGTTACCCTGTATCTACTGGCGGGGATAATTGTTTTATTCGGTTTTACAGTGGCCGAAATGCCAACATTTGGCTCACTGGATAATCCTACCTTTAACGAAGTTCCGCAGCGTTACCTGGAGCAGGGCGTAGAAGAAACCGGGGCGGTAAACATTGTCAGCTCAGTCATTATTGATTACCGCGCCTTTGATACCCTTGGTGAAGCAACAGTGCTATTCGTTGCTATTGCGGCAGTTGCCGCTACCTTAAGATCTCATTGAATCTCGGGGCTAGAGAAAGGGGGAGATTCATATCCATGACCAAATAGTTCGTATAACAAGCCGCCTGGTTGTTCCCTTTATCCAGGTATACGGTATTTACGTGATTTTGCATGGACACTTGTCTCCCGGAGGCAGTTTCTCAGGTGGTGCTATTTTTGGGGCGAGCCTGGTCCTGGTAGCACTTTCCTTTAATCTTGAAGCCGGATCAAGAATGATACCTCATCACACTGCTTCGGTTCTTGAAAGCGGTGGAGCCCTGGGTTATGTTTTAACAGGGCTGGTAGGCGTATTTGCGGGTACTTACTTTCTGGCCAATCAACTGGCAGGTTTTCCTATGGGTCAGCCCGGTCAACTATTTAGTGCCGGAGCGATCCTGGTAATTACTGTTTTTGTTGGCGTCAAGGTTGCCAGCACCATCGTTACCATGTTTTTTTATATAATCGAAGGAGAAAAGTAAGATGGAAATTTTAAAAGGTATAATTGATAATTATTACTATATGGTGGCGATTATTCTTTTTGTCATCGGTATGTATACGATGCTTACTCATTCGAATATGATCAAAAAAGTAATTGCCATGAACATTATGGATGCTTCGGTATTCTTGATGTTTGTTGCGGTCGGTTATGCACATGGCTCCCAGGCTCCGATTATCAGGGAGGGAGCAGATGTCCTTTACGCAAATCCCCTGCCCGGGGCTTTGATTTTAACCGGAATCGTTGTGGCTGTTTCAGTAACAGCTTACGCTTTAAGCCTGGTTGTAAAAATATATCGTTATTATGAAACCTGTGATTACGATGAAATATGTGAGATAAGGAGCCGTGAGTAGTGGGTCTTTCTGAGCATTTTCCGGCTTTAATTGTTGCAGTATTTATATTCGCAGCTTTTTTATCGCCCCTGCTCTACCGGTGGGCAAGACACCTGTCGGCAGCTTACCTGGTTGTCACCCTGCTTGCCGCCTTTGGAATGGTGATAGCCCTGCTTGTCCAGGTTCAGCATAGCGGCCCTGTTTATTATCATATGGGAGGATGGCCTCCCCCATGGGGCATAGAATTCAAAGCAGATGCTTTACGTTTGTATATTCTCCTGGTAGTGATTGGAGTCAGCCTGTGGGTTTTCATATATGCCTTAAGAGACTTGCAACATGAGTTAAAAAGAAGAGTAATTGGTTGGTACTACACTCTTTATGCGCTCCTGGTCGGTTCTATGGCCGGTATGGCCTTAACCAATGATCTTTTCAACCTTTTCGTCCTCATGGAAATCTGTGCCATATCAGCCTGTGCTATTATTTCTATCAAGGAAGATCGTGAATGCCTGGAAGCAAGCTTTAAATATTTAATTCTGAGCGCTATGGGTACAGGCTGTTTTTTGCTCGGCGTGGTAATGCTCTACATGGTTACGGGTTATCTGAATTACAGTTTTATGCAGGCAGAACTTGTTGAAGCTTTTAACTATTACCCGCGCAATATTTTTACTGCTGCCGCATTATTTATAGTTGCCTTTGGTACGAAAGCCGCTCTTTTCCCCCTGCATGTGTGGCTGCCTGATGCCCATGCATCTGCACCTTCACCTTCCAGCGCCATGTTATCAGGTGTGGTGATAAAGATTTACGCTTTCGGCCTTTTCCTGATGTTTTACGAGGTATTTCCCCCCGAGCTTCTAAGGACAATACCACTAAATGAAATTGTGCTCTGGCTGGCTTCCCTGGGAGCAATATTTGGATCTGTATATGCCATGATGCAGTCCGATCTGAAGAAAATGCTGGCTTTTTCCAGCATCGGGCAGATTGCCTATATTTTTATGGGAATAGGTTTTAATCATGATCTGGCCATGGTTGGCGGATTCTATCATCTTATGGTTCATGCTGTAACCAAGGCCATGCTGTTTATGGCTGCCGGGGTGATCATCTATTCGACGGGGATTCGGAAAATTGAGGATCTGGCCGGTATCGGCAGGGTATTGCCTGTAACAATGATTGCTTTTTCTATTGGGAGTGCCTCTATGGTAGGTTTGCCGGGAACAGGTGGTTTGATCAGCAAATGGTTTTTAGCTCTAAGCGCTCTTGAAATCGGGCGGCCAGTTTTTGTTATTGTGATTTTAGCCAGCAGCCTGTTAAATGCCGTCTATTATATGCCAATCGTGATCAACGCTTTTATGCACCATCACGAGTTTGGTGCTGATTTTAAACCTGTTCCCCGGGTAATGAAGGCCTGCATGATCGCAGGCATGATTTTTGTGGTAGTTTCCGGTTTTTACACCACACCGGTAGTTAATCTACTGGAACAGGCAGCAGAGCTGTTTTTCTAAAACAATAGAGGAAATCCTTTCCTTTTGGTTGAAATATTCAGGGAACAAGAGCTATAATAGCTTGTAAAGTCTTTCGGAGGTGGTTGCTTTGAACGAGTCAACAGTTATTGCCATTTTAATAACAATAGTCGGTTTTCCGATCATAATGACTCCGGTAATAATGTATTCATGCCGCATATCAGACAAGCTGCGTAATATACTGGTGATTCTAACATCGGCAATCGCGTTCGGGTTGACCCTGAGCCTTTATCCCTTTGTTGTTGGCGGGGGTGTTGTACAGTATACCCTATTTGAGGTTTTGCCAAATCTTGAAATTTCGCTGCGCCTTGATTTGCTCAGTTTTTGCCTCGCCATTCTCGCATCTTTCATCTGGCTTTTATGTGCCGTCTATTCTCTTAATTATATGGAGAAAGAACATGCCTGCGGGCGTTATTATCCTGTCTTTATATTCACCCTGGGCAGCTGCCAGGGAATCTTTTTCGCCGGAGATCTATTCAGTTTATTCGTTTTTTTCGAGTTAATGTC
>SLBE01000250.1 GCA_007126465.1 Syntrophomonadaceae bacterium
ACAATCGTCTCCTGACTAGATTTTGGCAGCCTGCATCCGGCAGGCTGCCCGTAAAACTCCAGCATCTTCAACGGACGTAGCATCTGCTCTTCCAACGGTTTACTTAGCAGCAGGTAAAACTGGCTCTGCACTTAGTATTTCGCCAAACTCAAAGCTTTACCATTTAGACCACCAATTCGCTTTGTTTTTAATATGTAAATGTTTAAAGTCATTGCTCATGCAGTTTTGTCGACTGTGTATCTGGCCCGTTGGAAACGCAGTGCCTCTATTCACAACTCAGCTATGTAATAATTGCTCCTGATAACGGTGCACGAGCATAAAGCGAGTAAGCCGCTAACAGGAGCATACTGTAAAGAATACAATGTTAGCGACGCAACAGGGCCAGAAATACGGTGGCAGCTGAAATAGTTAATAAATGGCAATAAAGAGGAATTTACTGCATAATTTCCTCTTTTTTTTATATTTTTTTTAAAAAACAGGCAGGAATATGGTAAAAGGGGTTGAATAATAGAGGAAAGTGGTGTAAAGTGGTGAAAAGTGGATGTAATAGCCCCATACGGAGGCGAACATATGTTTACAGGCGAATATCAACATACCCTGGATGGAAAGGGCAGAGTCATTATTCCTTCAAAGCTTCGCGATGGATTAGGTGACCGCTTTGTTATTACTCGTGGTCTTGACCAATGCCTTTTCGTTTACCCAAATTCCGAGTGGGTTCGCCTGGAGCAAAAGCTGAAGCAGCTGCCTTTCACCAAGAGCGACTCCCGGGCGTTTACCCGTCTCTTCTTTTCCGGGGCAATGGAAGTAGAGGCCGACAAGCAGGGGCGTATTTTAATTCCCAACAACCTGCGGGAATATGCAGGTATCGAAAAAGAAGTTATGTTTATTGGTGTATCAAACCGGGTTGAAGTATGGAGCGAAGATTCATGGAAGGGATACTTCGATCAGGCTAATGAAAATTATGAGGAGCTTGCCGAGAAACTGGTTGATTTTGACCTGTAAAAGCGGGGTATTGTGTTGGTTGAACTTCACCTGCCGGTCATGGAAAAAGAAGTGCTTCAGTATCTTAACTGCCATTCTGGTGGGGTTTATGTAGATGCAACTGTCGGGGACGGCGGTCATGCAGAAGCAATCCTGAAGAATCTTGGAAGTGAAGGCCGCTTAATTGGAATCGACTGGGATGAGGATGCCCTGCAAAGGGCAGAAGACAGGTTACAGAAATACAGCAAACAGTTAACACTTGTTCACGCAGATTACACAAGGCTGGAGGAAGTTTTAAGTGAAGCCGGATTTACAGAGGTCAATGGTATCCTGATTGACCTTGGGGCTTCCACGCTTCAGCTGATGGATGCCGATAGAGGGTTTTCGTTTCACCATGAAGGCGATTTAGACATGCGCATGGATCGCCGCCGTTCTTTGACAGCTAAAGAGATTATAAACCATTATTCCGCCGATCAATTGGCCAAAGTGTTTTTTCGCTTTGGCGAAGAGCGTTTTTCCAGGCGTATTGCAGCAAGAATAGTGCGGGAGCGTGAAAAGAAAGACTCCATTAACAGCAGCAGTGAACTTGCCGAAATAGTAAAAGCTGCCGTACCGGCTCGCTACCGTCGCCAGGGAGGGCATCCGGCCCGCAGGGTATTTCAGGCCCTTCGCCTTGCAGTAAATGAGGAGCTTGAAAATATTACCACTGTTCTGCCCCAGGCAGTAAACAGCCTGGCACCGGAAGGTAGACTTGCTGTTATAGCTTACCATTCACTGGAAGACCGCCTTGTAAAGCAATATTTTCGTGAGATATCAGGGCACTGCAGTTGTCCCCCAAATTTACCCTGCAATTGCCGGTCCCAGGCACTAGTTAAAGTGTTAACCGGTAAAGCAGTAAAGCCGACAACCGGGGAAGTGGATAGTAACCCCAGGGCACGCAGCGCAAGGCTAAGAGTTGCTGAAAAAATATAAAGCAGGCTGAGCGGAAAGAAGGTGAGAAAATGCAGCATGCCAGAAAATTGTCCCACTTGAATAGTCCGGCAGTGCCACAACCGGGCGGAAGTCCTATCATCAGGCCGCAACCCGGGGATAGGCTAAAGAAAGTAAAGTTTCTATTAATTCTATTAACTTGTTTTATGCTTAGCATTGTCGTTGTTGCCCAGTATTCATCAATGGTTGTCATGAACTATCGTTTGAGTTCAGCGCGTGCTGAGCTTGCAGAAACCCGTGAAGCGGCCAGGGTGCTGGAGCTCGAGGCAGCACAGCTTGGTTCGATAGGTCGAATTGAACAGATAGCCCGCAGTGAACTTGGTATGGTTGAACCTGAAGCAAATCAGCTCAGGGTGATAACCGCTAACAGAGATATAGCAAGCCGACAGGGAGAGTGAAGTTTATGGCGGAGTTTCCGGTAACCAGGGCTATAGTTCGAAAAAGGCTGATTGCCATATTTATATTAACAGTGCTGGTGACAATGCTTTTAATCAGCAGACTGGCCTGGATCCAGATAGTCCAGGCGGATGAATTATACGAACAAGCCTGGAAACAATGGAGTCATAATGTGCCGATTAGCACAGCCCGGGGTTCAATTTATGACAACCAGGGCAGGCTCCTGGCGGGAAGCACATCAGTAAATACAGTGGCTGCAATACCTCCTCAAATAGATAACCCGGAGGCTGTGGCTGGTGCTCTCGCACCTATACTGGAAATGGACGCTCAGCAAATATATGAATTAATTACCATGGATCGCAGTGCTATTTATATAAAAAGAAAGGTTGATCCTGATGTGTCAGAGGCGGTCAGGGAAATGAATATTCCGGGAATAATATTTTTTAACGAAGAAAAACGTTATTATCCCGGTGATAATATAGCTTCCCAGGTTCTTGGGTTTGTAGGAATGGACCAGGGGTTGGCCGGAGTGGAAAGCTATTACGAAGATTATCTCAGCGGTAGTGAAGGCAGATTATTGTATCCGGCAGATGGCAGAGGTAAACAGTTACCGCATACATTTAGTCGGTACACACTACCGCAGCAGGGATACGATTTGCACCTGGCGATAGATGAATCAATTCAGCATATTGTAGAAAGGGAGTTGGCCCGGGTAATGGAAAATTCCGCACCAAAGCAGGCTATGGCCCTTGTGTTGGACCCGCAAAGCGGTGCCTTGCTTGCAGCTGCAGCCAAGCCCGACTATAATCCGGGCGACTACGAATTATATAACCCGGAAAGCTGGGCCCTGGCACCGATCACCTCTTCATTTGAGCCCGGTTCCACTCTTAAAATGGTGACCCTGGCTGCAGTAGTTGAAGAAGGGCTTTTTAACCCTGATGAAGTTTACAACTGTCCAGGTTATACAATCGTAAATGATAACCGGATTAACTGTTGGACGGTTGATCGCGGAGGTCACGGCGATATAACTTTTTACGACTCAGTTGGTGGATCATGTAACCCTGCCTTTATAGAACTAGGTCAGAGGCTCGGCAAAGAAAAACTTTTTCATTATCTTGATGCTTTCGGCTTTGGTCAGGCTACCGGTATTGATTACCCTGGAGAAAGCAGCGGTATGATTTTTGATCTTGAGCAAGTAGGTCCGCTTGAGCTGGCTACTACCACTTTTGGTCAGGGTATTTCGGTTACACCGATTCAGCAGGTAATGGCAGTAACCGCAATGATAAACGGAGGCTACCTTTATCAGCCTTACATTGTAGAGAAGATAACTGATCTGGATGGTAGCTCTTTGATGAAAAGAGAGCCGGAGGTAGTCAGGCAGGTTGTATCGGAGGAAACTTCGGCCCAGCTGGTAGATATGATGGAAAGTGTCATTCTCGACGGCACTGGTTATGCAGCCGCGCTTGAAGGCTACAGGGTAGCCGGGAAGACCGGAACTGCAGAAAAACTAGATGAACTTGGGAATTATAGCAGCAGTGATTACATCTACTCCCTGATTGGTTTTGCCCCGGTCGAAAATCCTCAACTGGTTTTATATGTTGCAGTTGACGGAGTTACCAGGGGGCCTCGCCTGGGAGTACACACCAGTGCCCCTCTATTTAAAAATATCATGGAAGATTCCCTTAATTACCTGCAGGTTAGCCCTTCGTCAACACAAGAGCATACAGGCGGGGAAAAAGAAGAACACGAAGATCAAGAGCAGGAAGAAGAACAGGATGAGCAGGAAGAACACTGAGGAGGAAGTTGTTTGAAGCTGACGGGAAGCGAAATAATCAATGCCTGCAAAGGCAAGTTGCTTCAGGGTAATCCTGAACAACAGATATCCGGTGTCACGATTGATTCACGTGAAGTGAAAACCGGCGACCTTTTCATTCCTTTCATCGGTGAGCGCACGGACGGCCACTTATATATAAAACAGGCTCTTGAAGCCGGTGCGGTCGGCGCTTTTCACCACCTGGACAAACCTGTTGATGAGCAGCTGCCCGAAGACTTTCTTTTGATCGGGGTGCAGGATTCTCTGACAGCGCTGCAGCAGCTGGCTGCAGCTTACCGGGAACGTTTTGATCTTCCTGTTATAGGCATCACGGGCAGCAGCGGTAAAACAACTACCAAGGATTTTATCGCGGGAGTTCTGTCCAGCAAGTATAAGGTTTTGAAAACAACCGGCAACCTGAACAATGAAATTGGTTTGCCGTTAACTATATTGCAACTAGATCAAAGTCACCAGGCTGCCGTGCTGGAGATGGGCATGACTGCCCCCGGTGAAATTATGACTCTCTGTGAAATAGCCAGGCCGACGATTGGTGTAATTACCAATATTGGTGAAGCTCATATTGAACTACTTGGTTCGGTTGAGGCTATTGCCAGGGCGAAAGGAGAACTACTAGATTACCTCGGCTCAGGCGGGGTAGCCGTTTTGAACGGTGACGATCCCCGCCTCCTTGAAGTCAGAAAACGCTAC
>SLBE01000194.1 GCA_007126465.1 Syntrophomonadaceae bacterium
ACCTGCCCCGCCTGGTTGTAGTTAACAAGCTTGATCGTGAAAATGCCGACTATGAAGGCACGCTTGAACAGCTGCGTGAGAACTTTGGTTACAGTGTTGCCCCACTGCAGATGCCAATTGGTAAAGAAGCCGATTATAAAGGTGTAGTTGACCTCGTCGGCCAGAAAGCGATCATGTTTTCTGAGGATGGCAAGTCCGTTACCCGGGAAGATATTCCGGATGATTTGAAAGATCACGCTGAAGAGTTGAGAGAAAAACTGGTAGAAGCAGTAGCTGAGGCTGATGACAGTTTGCTTGAAAAGTACCTGGAAGGCGACACTCTGTCTGACGATGAAATCAAGCAGGGACTTCGCCAGGGAGTCTTGCATAACAAAATTGTTCCGGTGCTTTGCAGTGCGGGAACCAGCAACTTTGGAACCCAACCACTGTTAGACTTGATAAAAACATACCTGCCAACCCCGCTGGATCAGGGCGAACTTAAGGGTTATTTGCCCGGCAGTGAGGAAGAAGTTTCCCGTAAACTTAGCCCGGAGGAGCCAATGTCAGCCTTTGTTTATAAAACCCTGGCCGACCCTTATGTCGGAAGGATTAACTTTTTCAGGGTTTATTCAGGGACTGTGCTGCCCGACAGCCAGGTATATAACTCAAGCAGGGACATTAATGAAAGATTCGGCCAGGTTTTTGCCATGCGCGGTAAAAATCAGGTCAGCATGGATGAAGTTGTAACCGGGGACATTGCCTGTGTTGCCAAGCTGCAGGAAACAGTAACCGGCGATACCCTCTGCGATCGCAATGCGCCTATTGTGTTTCCCAAGCTTGACTTTCCCGAACCGGTTATATCTTTTGCCGTTGAACCAAAAACCAAGGGTGATGAGGAAAAAGTCGGCAGCGGTCTTTCACGTTTCCTGGAAGAAGATCCCACGTTCCACATGGAGAGAAAGGCAGAAACCAAGCAGTCAATTATTTCCGGGTTAGGTGAACTTCACCTGGATATTATCGTAAGCCGCCTGCAGGAAAAGTTTGGTGTGGAGGTGGAATTATCCACTCCCAAGGTTCCCTACAGGGAAACAATTAAGGGGCAAACCAGGGTGGAAGGTAAACATAAGAAACAGTCCGGTGGGCGAGGCCAGTTCGGGCATGTCTACATTGAAATGGAACCCGCTGAAACCGGCGAAGGGCTGGTTTTTGAAAATAAGATTTTTGGTGGATCAGTGCCAAGGCAGTATATTCCGGCAGTTGAAAAAGGTGTCAATGAAGCCATGGAAGAAGGTGTGGTTGCCGGTTACCCTGTCCAGGATATTATTGTCAGGCTGGTGGATGGTTCCTACCATACTGTTGACTCTTCTGAAATGGCTTTTAAAATTGCTGCTTCGCAGGCCTTTAAAAAAGGAATGGAGAATTCCGAACCCATTCTCCTTGAGCCGGTCATGAACCTGGAAGTGGTTGTGCCTGAAGCCTACATGGGAGACATTATGGGCGATTTAAACAGTAAACGCGGCAAGATCCAGGGTATGGATCCGGGAGACGGGGTGCAAAAAATCCGGGCCCAGGTTCCCATGGCCGAAATGTTCAAGTACTCCATTGATCTGCGCTCTATGACCCAGGGTAGGGGTTCCTTTACCATGGAGTTCTCACATTACGAGGAAGTGCCTTACCAGGTGGCCGAGAAGGTTATTGCCGAATCGAAAAAAGAAGAAGAAGAAGAATAATTAAGCATAATACTGACAAGAGGATAAACCGGGGGCAGTCTCAAGGCTGCCTCCTTTAATATAACTATCTTAAACAGGTTTCTTCAACAGGCAGCAGGGATAGAATATGGCTGAGCAGCTGCTAACTGCTTCGCTATGCGGCAGGGTTAAAAAGACTTTTGTTAGCTTTTCCGGGTAATTAAACGGTATAACTTAGAAGTAACTTTACCAAAAATCAGGCGGGCAAAAGCAAACAGAGGCTTGATATCGTCAGCAGCCCAGATCGCGTGGGCCTTGTGGTATCTTAGCCAGGGCCGGACTATTTCTTTTAATGAGAGCTGCTTTTGCCTGAGATAAGCAGTGCTGCTTAGAAAATCTTCATAGGCATGCCAGAAAACCCAGGGTTTGTTTTCCGCCAGGTGGTAATCCGGAAGGGGATCGCCAACCAAATCTTTATACATAATATATGTGAATTCAACCCCACATTTGTCGAACAAAATATTCAGTGTGCTCAGGCGGGCATTGATTTCGATCATGTAAAACCTGCCGTCATCAGGGTTTTTCTTGAACTCAATTTCCCCGTAGCCACGGTAACCAAGTTTTTGCATATACTCAAGCCCCAATTCGGTCAGCTCAGGAACATATACCTGCCTGGTCAGGGTTGATGAACCGAAGTTAATTGGAAATTGGCGCAATTTCTGTCCGGTAAAGGTATGGGTCGGGCGGCCTTCTGTGTTGATGTAAACATCAAAGACGTACATCTGGTCATCAAAGCCGGGAATGATCTGCTGAACCATTACTTCCAGGTTACTGCTTTGAACCGTTTTAAGAGCTTTTTCCAGGTTGTCCCGATCATTGACCCTGAGGCATTTTTGGCGAAAAAGGCTGACAAACTTGTGTGACAGGGCAGGCTTGATTATTGCCGGATATGAAATATTATTTAAAACTCCGGGAAGCCTGGTGCTGCTGTCAACAATAAGGGTTTGCGGAATAAGCAGATTTTGCTCTTTTGCCAGTTGGGCAAGGCCACTTTTGTCTATAATTTTTTCAAGCAGATGGCCGCTGTTATCGGGAAATATATAATAAGCATTTAACTGCTCGGCATAGCGGGAGATAAGCAAAGCATAGTTATCTGCGGTCGCCATCAGAACTGGGCGCTCTTCAAAGCTTTTGCCCAGCTCAACTAAAAACCGGGCCAACCCGGCTTCATCTGTATTGACGTTGGGGCACTTGATTTTCTCTGTCACATAGCGGGATGACAGGGCATAGGCTGTGGGAAAGTGGTAATCCAGGGCGTAAACCGGAATACCATGCCGTCCCAGGGTGCGAATTGCCCCCAGGGCGGTGTAAAAGTTTGCTCCTAACATTACTACCGGTGTTTGCAAGATTTTGGTCCCCGTATTTGAAAGGATAAGAATATAGGGTATCTATAACTATATATGATAACTTTATATTGATTTTCATGAGATTACAAGATCTTTGAGGATCTTTTATCCTCTGGTAATTATGATATAATCAAGGAAACATAGGGCAACCGGGATAAAACCGTCTTTTTTTTAAAACAGGGATGACCCGGAACCGCTGGAGCTGAGTATTGATGTTGCGCAAAAAAATAGCCGTAATATTTGGGGGAAGATCCGGTGAACATGTAGTTTCATTGCGTTCGGCTGCTTCAATTATGGATGCTATAGACACCGAGCGCTACGAGGTGATCCCGGTAGGTATTACCAGGGAGGGAGTTTGGCTCTCAGGCCCGGATGTTTGGTTGTCTCTCTGGGAAGATAGAGAACCGGATCAGTCATACAGGACAGCTCTGATTACAGATCCCACCAACCCCGGATTACTTATCAAGGCTAATGCATTGAAAAGTGAGTGGCGGTTTCAGCCCCTGGATCTGGCATTTCCGGTTTTACACGGCACCTACGGTGAAGACGGAACCATACAGGGGTTATTTGAAATGGCCGGTATTCCCTATGTTGGTTCTGGCGTTCTGGCATCAAGTTCTTCCATGGACAAAGTGGTGATGAAAATACTGTTTGCACAGGCTGGTCTACCTGTTGCTCCCTACCTTTATTTTTACAGGCGCCAGTGGAGCGGCTCTGAAGAATTCTGGCAGGAAAAAGTTGCCACAGCTCTTGGATTCCCCTGTTTTGTCAAACCTGCCAACCTTGGATCCAGCGTGGGCATATCTAAGGTTAAGGAGCCTGAAGAACTGGCTCCTGCGGTTGAAGAAGCCCTGTTGTACGATGAAAAAGTTATTATTGAAACTTATATAGAAGGCAGGGAAATCGAATGTGCTGTTCTGGGCAACATTAATGCTGAAACGTCCCGGCCCGGCGAAGTAATTCCCTGCAATGAGTTCTACGATTACAGGGCAAAATATATAGATGACCGCTCAACCCTCGTAATTCCGGTAGAGTTGGGTGAAAAACTGGAACAGCAGGTTAAGGAATACTCACTTAAATCTTTTCAGGCCGTGGAAGCAAGCGGATTGGCCAGGGTTGATTTCTTTGTAGATACCGTTAATGGCAGCGTAACCATTAATGAAATTAATACAATGCCCGGTTTTACCAGCATCAGCATGTATTCCAAGCTCTGGGGGGCATGCGGAGTCAATTATTCTATGCTGGTTAGCAGGCTGATGGAACTGGCTGAAGAACGCTTCCAGCGCCGCAGTTCTCTGCTGCACAAACCTCCGGAGTAAACTTTGATTACGGGGTGAGAGCAATAGCGGATAAACAGGAGTCACTTTTAGATATGATCAATAGCGGTGAAGGTAAAGTTCCTTCTCTGGAAAATAACCACGATGAGAAGCTCCGTGAGGTTGAGGAAAAGGCCCTTGCCTGCAAGCGCTGCGGTCTGCGTGCCGGCTGCAAACAGGTAGTTTTCGGGGAAGGCAACCCTGCAGCACGCCTGATGCTGGTTGGTGAAGGCCCCGGCGGAGATGAAGATCGGCTTGGAAGGCCATTTGTGGGTAGGGCCGGGCAGCTGTTAAACCGGATCTTGGAAGCAGCGGAAATACCGCGGGAAGATGTTTATATTACAAACGTAGTTAAATGTCGCCCTCCCGGCAATCGCAACCCGGTCCAGCCTGAAATTGATGCCTGCAGCTCATACCTTGCCGAACAGTTTAAGCTGATTAGTCCGGAAATTGTTGTTTGCCTGGGCGCGC
>SLBE01000246.1 GCA_007126465.1 Syntrophomonadaceae bacterium
ACGTGGAGGAACATGTGCGAGCACGCAGGTTCAACTCAACCCCCATCTCCCGCAAGCGCGGGCGCTTCGACACGACAACCAACCCAACGGTGCCGAAGGTCCATCATGCGCCTAGGCCGATTCCCGGGGTAGGGGCGACCTACACGTTCGTCGTTGCACCGAGCCGCTGGATCCTGGCGTGCGACACCCTCGACCGTGACGATCGTCGAAGAGTTGGGGTTGGAAGTGTCGACGACCGGTGGTCGGCTATCTGTCACCCGATGGGACGTGTGGCTCTTCGCAGGGTCGCCCTGTGCCTGCCGTGGGCAAGTGACGCATCGCCGGTTCGGTCAACGCGCCCCGACCCGCTGACGGCGTTCGCGCAGGTCAGGCCGTGCGAACGGGGTACTCGAACGCCCACAGCCCTCTCGGGCCACCGGGACTGCCGGCGACCACGGAGGACATCTGGCCGAATCCGAACCATGTCTCATGGTCCGGACGTCGGGGGCGCTCAGCAGCGACCAGCCCCCGGCGGCAGGTCCGTCAGGATCGGGTTCGGTATCGGTTGGCTCGGCAACGTCATTGGGTCTCGTAGCGGTAGAGGAAGGCGGCCACCGCCTGGCGGGTCACCGCGTTGGCCGGACGGAACGTGTCGTCCGGGAACCCCGTCGTGATCCCCCGATCCACCATCCACGCGATCTCATCATGGAACGGATGACCCGACGGCACATCCGCGAACCCCGCGGCCCCACCGACCGCAGGCTCACCATCGAAGCGGTACAGGAACGCCGCAGCCGCCTGCCGCGTCACCGGCTGCGTCGGACGGAACGTGTCGTCCGGGAACCCCGTCGTGATCCCCTCCGCCACCAACCACGCGATCTCATCATGGAACGGATGACCCGACGGCACATCCGCAAACCCCGCCTCCGAGGTCACCGGTGGCTCACCCGCCAGGCGGTACAGGAACGCCGCAGCCGCCTGCCGCGTCACCGCCACCGTCGGACGGAACGTCCCATCCGCAAACCCCGTCGTGATCCCCTCCCCAACCAACCACCCGATCTCCGTCACGAACGGATGATCGCCCGGCACATCCACGAAGCCGTCGTCGGCCACGAGCGCTGCGTCGATGCCGGGGACGGTCGCACCGGAGCTGACGGGGACCGGCTGAGCGTCCGCGAGCGTCGACGCACCGTCGAAGAACTGGGCCCGGTAGGGGAACGGCTCCTCGAAGCGCGTCATGTCGGTGAAGTCGGTGAACTCGCAGGCAGCGAACTCGATGGTCGGGTCACCAGGGGCCACACGTAGCTCAAACGCTCCCTGCGCCTCCGGGAACAGCCGCAGAGACGAGAACGTCCGAACGCCGTCTACCCGCTCGTAGACACCCACGCAGGCATCAGGTGTCGCACCGGTGGATGCGTCCGAGACCAACCCCGTCACGAAGCCCCAGGGTGCCACGGTCACGGTGCGCGACACCGTTTCCCCCTCGCGCAGATCGAGTACCTCGGCCTCCTCCGGGTTCCTCGTGTTCCCCACGTAGACGTCGGTGTACTCGACGCCGGCAGCATCCTCGCACCCTCGCACCTGCACCGTCTGTTCGCCGGGAAAGCGCCGGAAGACGCGACTGCAGGGCAGTTCAGCACCGCCCGGATCCAGGACCGTGACGTCGACGAACGCTGCCTTGGTCGCGGTGCGGTCCAGCACGAGCGGCTCACCGGCTGCAAGCGTGAGGTCGCGGGCCAAGCTGTCCTCGATCAGGAACCGGTCGTCGGCGCTGAAGCGGTCCTCGTCGCAGTCACCGAAGAAGACGACGGACACGTCCAGCGACGCAGGTGCCCCAGGTTCGAGGATGCGCAACTCGTAGGTTCCATCCGTGGAGGTCTCGGTCTGCACGAACCTCCACTGGTCGCCACGCTCCCACGATGCATCCACGCAGATGCCTGTGACACCGCCATCCGATGTGTCCGTCACCTGGCCACGGATCACGAAGCTGGATGCGGCACCAACCGCGAACCGGACAGACCCCAGGTCCCGCAAGTAGAGCCCCGTCGCCGGGTCGAAGTCCGCGGCCCGGATCTGATAGACGCCATCGGGCAGGTTCTCGGGGATGGAGAAGGTCAACTCGTTGCCGACGACCGTCGTCGGGCCCATCTGTCCGGCGTCGAGCAGGGTGATCCCGTCCTCGTCATCGAGGAGGACACCCGTTGATGCCGGCCAGGGACTTTCGCGTGTCAGCGTCATCTCCGCACCCTGGCTACTGCCGCTGGGCAGGACCTCGGGGTCGATCGTGAGTGAGGAGTCCTGTGCCTGCAGCGACAGGTCACCTTGGGCACCTGCCGGGGATAGCGGGAACCCGGACAGCGCCGGCAGCAGGCTCAGTACCAGGGCGGCCACCAGGCCGTAGATCAGCAGCCGGCCAAGGGAGGCAGCCTGACCGGGAGTTGGAGGGGATCCGACGGTTGGTACGGGGGCACGCGTCACGGCAACGACTCCTTCGAATGCTCCACGACCGCACCGGCCCCGCCCAGGGGTCGAAGCGTGCACAGGCACGTGTCAGACCGAACGTTGTGCGGCGCCCCTGCGACGCCGCCCAGTGACTCTCGTCGCAAACGGTGGGCGTCGGTCGCGAAAACCGGCAACCTCGCACGAGTTCGCACAACATCCCCGCTTGAACGCCCACCGCATGTCGCATACCGCACGTAGATATAGCTCTCCGCGTTCACATCAGCGCTTTACGTCCACCCGGTCGCCACGACGTCGTCCCGATCCATCCGAGCCATCGACCTGGCGTGATCACCCACCCGGGGTGCAACCGAGCTCCGAAGGTCGCTGCTCGAGGCTCGCGATCAATCCTGCGAGCTGCGGGTCGGCAGGCGCGATCCGGCAGGCCTGCTCGAGCCAAACCACGACGCCTCCGGGGTCCCCCTGCGAGGCCGCCACGATCGCGAGGTTCGCGCGGGGGGCCACGTCCTCGGGGCGGAGCTCGGCTGCACGCTCGAGTGCGAACCGGGCGCCGGGATCACCCGCGAGCAGCAGGACCTCCCCAAGCCCGGACCACCCCACGGAGTGGTTGGGCGCCAATTCGAGGGCGTGCCGGTAGGCGTTGACCGCCCGCCGGAGCTCGACGGGATCGCCCGTCTGACGGGCGATGGTGCCTGACAGCTCCGCGTAGAGGGTCGTGCGCTCCGCATCACGTGGCTCGCGGAGCGCGTCCCGCCCGCCGGCGAGCTGCGCTACTTCCCCGGAAGCCTGCAGCACAGGGACGGTGGCCAGGAGCGCGGTGACACCCGACAGCGGCGACGCAGCGGTGAGCACCGGGTTCGCTGAGGGTTCCGTGCCGGTCGCCAACGCCTCCAGCTGTGCAGCGATCCGGCGGTCAACCACCACCGATCCAACACCGAGCCCGGTGCCCAACAGTGTGGCGAGCAGCAGGAGCAGCGCGACGGGCAGCGACAGAACCCGATGGGCGCGGGTGAGGGCGCCGCCGTGGCGATCGCGCGGCTTGGGCATCGTCGTGGTCGTCGCTCCGGCCAGGAGCGCGAGGATCAGCGCGATGTCGACCTCCGGGAACCAGGCCAGGAGGAACACCCCCGCCGCGAACAGCCCGCGCGACATCGCACGCGCCACCGGATCGTCGACCTCCCGATGCCGGAGGTAGAGAGCGAGCAGCACCCCGACAGCCACAGCCCCGACGACGCCGAGGGTGACCAGCGGTTCGAGGAGGATCGTGTGGGCTCGGTCCGTGATCCGGTCATCCCCGTACTCGCGCACGAAGCCGACCGGTACGTGGGCGGCGAAACCGTGGCGGAAACCGTCGGGCCCCCAGCCGCGCCAGGGCCGGTCCAGGACCGCGTCCCAGGCCACCGACCAGGTCGCCACCCTGCCCTGCCAGCTGTCGGTGAGGATCCGGAACCGATCCACCCAGAGCACCGCTACCAGCAGGGTGGAGACCACTGCCAGCACCAGGCTGCCGCGTAGGGCCCGTGGGGCTGCGGCCACCCCCCCGGAGACCGACCAGGCCAGGACGAGTGCAGCCACTCCCGCCGCTGCGGCATGGCTGCCAGTGAGCAGCACCGCCACGGCCCCCAGCGGCAATGCCGCCACCGCGAACCGTCGCCACCACCGGTTCCGGTCGTGCTGCGCCACCACAGCTGCTGCACCGAGGAGGAGCACGAGGTAGCCGCCGAGTTGGCCTGCGTTGCCGACCAGCACCGCCTGCGCACCGACCACCGAACCGGTCACCGATCTCCACAGCATCGCGACCGTGATCACTGCGATGAGGACCGGCCCCATCCGCAGCAGTAGCCCCAACCGGTCGCGAACGGCGCTGCCCAGCAGGAACGCGGCGAACAACAGCAGCACCGACAGCGCGCCGAACCGCCGCCCGCTGTCACCGACCAGGCTCTCCCACGGCAGCGGTGCCGCGAGCGCCGCCGCCACTGCGGCCAGGGCCAGCACCGACCACGTAAGGACGAGGGCACCCGGCGCCTGCTCGAGCAGGCCGCCAGCGCCGACATCCCGCGACCGCGCCAACAGGCCGACGAGCAGCGCGACGCTCACGAGGAGGAACCTGAGTGGCAGGTGCGGATCCAACGCTCCGGGATCGACCACCACCGGTGCGGCGAGCACGGCTGCCGCGCAGAGCAGCACGAGCTGCCGGGACCCGGTGCGTGAGGGCGTCACGGTCGCTGCCACCCGGCTGGGCTCAGCCGGGATAGCCCTCGTTGTACCGCCAGCTGTAGGTCTCACGCTGGGAGGTGCCGTCGGGGTAGGTGATCGTCCTGCCACATGACACGCTGAACGCGCCACCAACGCCACCCACGATGTTGCTCGGCGCGTTGGTGAAGGAGCGCACCTGC
>SLBE01000084.1 GCA_007126465.1 Syntrophomonadaceae bacterium
GCAGGTCGAGGGTCACCTCGGCGTTGGCCATGAAGGGGTCGGTCCCGAAGATCTGGGAGCCGATGTGGGCGTGGATGCCGACCACCTCGACGTGGTCGAGCTCCAGCGCCCGGGCGAAGGCACGGTCGGCGAGCCCCAGCGACAGGGTGAACCCGAACTTGGCGTCGTCGTGGCCGGTCCGCACGTACTCGTGGGTGTGGGCGTCGATGCCGGGGGTGATCCGCAACCACACCGCCGCGGTGGTGCCCCGGGCACCGGCGAGCCGTTCGAGCCGCTCGAGCTCCTCGAAGGAGTCGACGACGATCCGGCCGACCCCGACCTCGAGCGCCTGGTCCAGTTCGGCCTCGGACTTGTTGTTGCCGTGCAGGATGATCCGGGCGGGGTCGACCCCGGCGACCAGGGCGGTGTAGAGCTCCCCGCCCGAGGCCACGTCGATCTTCAGCCCCTCCTGGTCGGCCAGCTGGAGGATCCCGATCGCGCACCACGCCTTCGAGGCGTAGGTCACCTCCACGCCGGGGAAGCCGGTGACGTAGGTCCGGCAGCGGGCGCGCACGTCCTCCTCGTCGACGACCCACAGCGGCGTGCCGTGCTCGGCGGCCAGGTCCGGCAGCGCGACACCGCCGATCGTCAGCGCCCCACGCTGGTCACGGGCCGCGGTCAGCGGCCAGGGTCCGGTGGTCATCGTCACATCCTCTCCGGCGCCGAGACGCGCAGCAGGGCCAGCGCATTGGCGAGCACCTGCTTGGCCGCGACGGCGAGGTGGTAGCGGGCCCGACCGAGCGCCGGGTCCTCGGCGACCTCGGCGCCGGGGGCGTCGGCGTCCCCGCTGGCGGGGGCCAGGATCCGGCACTCGGTGTAGAAGCGGTGGAAGGTCCCGGCCAGCTCCTCGGCGTAGCGGGCGAGCCGCTGGGTGGCGCGCAGCTCCGCGGCCTCGGCGACCACCAGGGGCAGCCCGGCCATCGCGGTCAACAGCGCCAGCTCCGCGGGGTGGGTCAGCAGGCTGAGGTCCGCATCGTCGCCCTCACCCGGGTCGAAGCCACGCTCATCGGCGTTGCGCAGCACCGAGGCGATACGCGCGTGGGCGTACTGGACGTAGTAGACGGGGTTCTCCATCGACTGCGCCGCGACCACCGCCAGGTCGAAGTCGACGGTGGTGTCCAGACCCTGGCGCAGGAAGTGGTAGCGCACGACGTCGCTGCCGACCTCCTCGAGCACCTCGTCGAGGTCGATGGTCTCCCCGGCGCGCTTGGACATCCGCACCGGCTCGCCCCCGCGTAGCAGGTTGACCAGCTGCCCGATGCGGATCTCCACCCGTTCGGGCGGGACGCCGAGGCAGGCCGCGGCGGCCTTCAAGCGGTCGACGTAGCCGTGGTGGTCGGCGCCGAGGAGGTAGTAGAGCTGGTCCGCGCGCGACCACTTGTCCCTGAGGTAGGCGCAGTCGGCGGCGAAGTAGGTCGGGCGCCCATCGGAGCGCCGCAGCACCCGGTCCTTGTCGTCGCCGTGCGCGGCGGTCCTGAGGAACAGTGCCCCGTCGGCGGTGTAGGCCTCGCCCCGCTCGGTCAGCTCCGCGATGGTCGCCTCGATCGCCCCGGTCTCGTGCAGGCCCTCCCGCTCGGAGAACCACACGTCGAAGTCGACCCCCATGGCGTGCAGGCCGTCCTGGATGTGCTGGCGCATCGCCTCGACGCCCAGCACCCCGACCCGGGCGGCACGCCCGGCCTCACCGTCGTCCTCGGGCTGCACCGCGAACAGCGCGTCGCCGTGGGTCGCCCGCAACTGCTCGGCCACCTCGACGATGGCATGGCCGCGGTAGTGCTCCTCGGTCAGCTCACCACCCGTGGCCACCAGCACCAGCGACTCACCGAACAGGCGGATCTGCTCGCCGGCGTCGTTGACGTAGTACTCGCGGGTGACCTGGTGGCCCGTCGCGTGCAGCAGTTCGGCGATCGCATCGCCGGTGGCGGCCCACCGGCCGGTACCGACGTGCAGGGGCCCCGTGGGGTTGGCGGAGACGAACTCCACGTTGACGTGACGGCGCTCGGAGGCCGGGACCTGACTGTGGCCGTACCGCGCGCCCTCGGCCAGCACCCGCCGGACGAGGTCCTCGTGGTAGCGGTGGGCGAAACGCAGGTTCACGAACCCCGGGCCGGCGATCGACACCTCCGAGACCACCTCGGGGACATCGAGGTGGTCGACCACCAGCTGGGCGATGTCGCGGGGGCTGCGCCGCGCGGGCTTGGCGAGCCGGAGCGCGACGGTGGTCGCCCAATCCCCGTGGTCGGCCTGCTTCGGCTTCTCGAGGTCCGGATCCGCCTCGGGCAGCCCGGCGGCGACCAGGGCGGCGCGCAGACGGGCGTCGAGGTCGGCCAGGACGGGGTCGATCAGGGGGGTGCGGGCCATACGGCGTCGTCCATGTCGGGGGGAGCAGGGGTCGGAGCGGAGCGGGCCACGGGGGCGGGCGGCGGACCGGCGTCGCGCCGCGGAGCGTACGCGCCCGGCGATGGAGCTCGGCGCCCGAGGGCGGGGCCCCGGACGGCCGTGGTACCGTCCCGTGCTGCGGTCAGCGACCGCGGTCTGCCCCCGTAGCTCAGTGGATAGAGCACCGGCCTCCGGAGCCGGAAGCGTAGGTTCGATTCCTACCGGGGGTGCTCCATCCGTCGGCGCCGACGTCGGATCACCCACCAGACGAGCGCGCCCAGCAGCAGCAGACCGACCGCGCCCCACACCCCGATCGGGGAGCGCCACCGGGTCGGCGGCGGCGCCGCGGCCTCGGCCCCGGTCGCCGGCAGGGTCAGCTCCACCACCAACCCGGCGTGGTCGGTCGGCAGGCAACGGGTCTCGGTGGGCACGCGCTCCAGCACCCCGGCGGCCACCAGCGCCTCGGCTGCCGCGCGGGCGGTGGCGACCTGGGTCGGAGCGTCGCAGGCCCACAGCTGGTCACCGTCGGGCCAGCGGTTGCCGATGAGCCGCGCGTCCACCACCTCGATGCCCCCACGGGTCAGCACATAGTCGAGCCGATCGGTGAAGCCGGAGGGGTTGCCCATCGCCAGCGCGGCCTCGAGCCGGAGCGGCTCGGGGCCGGCGAGCTCCGCGCTGGAACCCCAGGTCAGGTTCGCGCCGTCCAGCGGGTCGGGGCCGGCCTCCTCGAAGCCACCCTGCCGCAGCGTCCAGTAGGCGTTGCAGCCGGCCAGCGCGGTCTCGAGCGTCGGATCGGTGATCTGTGCGGGACAGACGTCGCTGGCCTCGGGCTGCAGCGCCGGGTTCAGCTCGCCGGGTCCACGGGGGTCCCGGGGATCGGCGTTGAGGTCCCCGAGGAGCACCACCGGCGTGGTGGTGTCGGCAAGGTCGTCGAGGAGCTGGCGGGCCTGCCGGACGGAGTGGGGTACCTCGTCGGGGTCCCACAGCGACTCGAGGTGGGTGGTGACGAACCGGACGGTGCCGCTGTCGAAGGCGACGTCGGCCCAGGCGTACCCGCGGTCGATCACGAGCACCGTCGGCACGACGGCGTACCGGTCGCTGAAGTCCCGGCCGCCGGCCGCGACGACCCGCTCGGCCAGGTCCTCACGGACCAGCAGGGCGTCGGCCAGATCGAACCCGCAGGTGGCGGTGGACCTGCCGAAGCGTGGTTCGAAGGTCACCGGGTCCTCCACCCGTGACAGGAAGGGCAGCGCCGGGATCCGGTAGCCGTCCTCGAGGGCCAGGTCCCCGTCGGCGCTCGCGATCACGTAGGGCACCCCGGCCGCGCGCGTCGCCTCGAGGAACCCGGCGGTGAAGTCGAACACGGTCTCGAGCCGACCGAGGTTGCCCCCGCGGCAGCGCCACCGGGTGGCCTCCTGGAGCCCGATGACCGCGGGCCGTTCGCGGACCACCTCGGCAGCCAGCAGCTCCATCCGGACATCGAAGTCGGTGGCCGCGACCTGCTCCCACATGAACTGGGCCGCCGCCGGCATGTCGGGGAGCAGGTCCAGCGCGATGGCGACGTCCGCGCCGAGGTAGAGGTTGCGCGCCATGACGGTCACGGTCTCCCCGGCGGGCACCTGCTCCTCGGGGTCCGCGTCCTCCTGGGCGCTCGCGCCGACCGCGACCAGGGCGACCAGCAGCCCGCCGAGCACTGCCACGAGCAGCACGGCGCGGACGATCGCGTCGGGACCGCTCCTGCTGCGCGCTGCTGCCGTCGGCACGTCGTGTCACCTTCCCGATCGGGTCGCTGGTCGACCCGGTGCCTGGAGCCAAGCACACCGCACGGATCCCCCGGCTCACGACCATCCCGCGTCGACGGTGCCCCTACCCTGCCGCCGACCGCCCGGACCACCGAGGCCTGGAGACCACCGTGGCGCAGATCGACGTGACCGACCCCTCGATCTACGCGCGCACGATCGGGATCGAGCGCGACCCCCTGGAGCTCCCACGCCGCCACCTCGACGACCGCGGGCGCGAGGTCGCACCGGACCTGATCGCCCTGATGGGCGACACCCCGCTGGTGGCGCTGGACCGGTTGTCCGCCGACGTGGCCCCCACGATCATCGCCAAGCTCGAGATGCTGAACCCCGGCGGGTCGGTCAAGGACCGGATCGGGATCTCCATGATCGAGGCGGCCGAGGCCGCTGGCGAGCTCCGGCCCGGCGGCACCATCGTGGAGCCGACCTCGGGCAACACCGGTGTCGGGCTCGCGATCGTCGCCGCCCGCAAGGGCTACCGCTGCGTGTTCGTCGTGCCGGACAAGGTCAGCCGCGACAAGATCGCCCTGCTGCGGGCCTACGGCGCCGAGGTGGTGGTCTGCC
>SLBE01000109.1 GCA_007126465.1 Syntrophomonadaceae bacterium
CCGCAATAATATCGTTCATGGCCCTGCTGCGCTCCCGGCCGCGTACATAGGGAACGATGCAGTATGAACAATAATTGTCGCACCCGTATATAACCGGAAGCCAGGCCTTGAATCCGCCGCTGGGAGCAACAGGAAGCCCTTCCCGGTCTTGATAATTTTCTTCTATCGCAATAATAGTATCTTTCCTGCTGTCGGCCTCCCTGATTAGCTCTGGCAAACGTGGCAAAGCATGTGTTCCGAATATAAGATCCAGGTAGGGAAAGCGGTTTTTTAAGTATTTAGCTGTATCTTCCTGCTGTGACATACACCCGCCGACTGCAATGGTTAAATCAGGCTTTTCAGTTTTAAGAGAGGCAAATTTGCCCAGCAGTGAAGCAACCTTATCTTCAGGTTTTTTCCGGACTGCACAGGTATTAATTATGATCAAGTCTGCATCGTCCGGAGTTTGAGTGGCAAGGTAACCCATATTTTCAACCAGGGCGCAGATCACTTCTGAATCATGTTCATTCATCTGGCAGCCCAGGGTAATTAAGTGGTATTTTTTGGTCATTGCGGATAACTCCCGTTTATTTTGATGTAAGCTGCATAAGCCAGGCGAAAAAACTGTCCCAGACCTGATCGATATGATCTGAAAAACGGTGGTCGGCGCCGTCAATCAATGCCAGCTGCTTCGGTTCCGGGGCTGCTTCATATAGCAGGCGTGCATCCTCCACCGGGACTGATTCGTCGGCAGATCCATGAATAATCAGCAGACCCCGCAGGTCAAGGCTTGCTGCGGCCTTTAACAAGTTGTACTGTTTCAGGTCATAAAAAAATTTATTTTTCAGGTAAATTGTTCCTTCATCACCATGTATAGCTGATAGCTGATCAGGGGGGCCGGATATTTCTTGACCGGCAAATTTATTGAAGAGCTCTTCAAGCCTGGCTACTGCAGCCCAGGTGCAAACTGCTTTAATGTCACTATCCCGGGATGCATATTCTACAACTGTGCTCCCTCCGAAACTGCGACCGTTTAGGATAATGTTACTGTAATCCCTTTGCCGGCACCAGGTTACAACAGACTCCAGGTCATCTGCGTGGCCGGTCAGGGATATATCTTCGAATCTGCCTTCGCTATTACCGCAGCCGGCAAAATCAAACAAAACTGTGCTGAGCCCTTTTCCGGCCAGGGCTTCTCCCATTTCGAGAGCCCTTCCCCCACCCTCTTTGGAGCCGGTAAAACCATGGCACACTACTACAACTGTATTCCCGGGGGGTTCGATAGTTAGAGTAGATAGCTGCAGGCCAGCTTTATTTTTAATAAACAATTCATTCCAGTTTCCAGTATTGATAAATATCACTCACCCTGGCCGGCACGGCAAACCCGGTTTCTACCTGCTTTTTTTGCCTGGTATAAAGCTTGATCTGCTCTGCCGATTAATTGCTCTATAGTTTCGTTATTTTCAAAGGCTGCTACTCCGAAACTGGCAGTTGCTTTAATCTTTTGTTCACCGAATTCCATAATTTCCATGCTGTTTCTCATTCTTTCAGCCTGAACATAACCCTGCTCAAGATCGGCATGAACAAGGAGAACTATAAATTCTTCACCACCGTAACGGGCGGCTAAGTCTTCTGCTCTGCTATTCTCCTGCAGAAGGCTGGCAAAGGCAATTAAAACCTGGTCGCCAACCTGGTGGCCATAGTGATCATTGATATTCTTAAAGTGGTCCAGGTCGGCCATTACCAGGGACAGGGGTAAGCTACGCCTGTAGGCATAAGCGTGCATTTTCCGAAAGTAATCCATAAAGTGTTGACGGTTAGATATCTGTGTAAGCGAATCAATTTTCAGCAGTTTGTTTATGGTTGCATTGGCTTTTTCCAGGGTAATATTCTTTTTGTTAAGCTCTCTTGTAATGTTAGCCATTTGATTGTTGAGCTTGGAAATTTCCTGAATTATTGTATCATCGGATATTTTAGTCCTCTCGCAAAATAGAAGGTATTTATCTCCTGATCCAACCAGGTGTCCGGCCATGTTAATGCCAGGTTGATTGTTATATTGAATTGTAAAGTGAACCTGCGGCTGATCATTTTCTATTGCACTTTTCAGAACCGCCACATCTTCCGGTAAAATTAAATTCCACAAACTCATCCCACTGATATTCAGGTTCGCGCCAAGTGTGTCTGAGAAAACCTGGTTGTAATCCTGGATGTTTAGATCCCGATCTATCTTGACGATGCTAACTGAACCTGACTGATTCAAATAGTCTAAAATTATTTGGTAGTTTTCTTCAAAGAAAGACTGATCAAGCATTGTCCCACCACTCGGCGGCAAGCTTAACAGCATCACTGGCAGAATCGCCACAGCCGTCAAGGTCCATTAATTTTCTTAACTGCGGGTTCGTGGCTAATGAGTACCCGCCTAGCATTATTTTTGTGTTTCTTAACGCCTTCTCAGCCCTGATTTGACGGATCAAGCTATCTGCTCGATCGATATTAAAAGGCATCCCGATGGATATAGCTATAAAAAAAGGTTTTCTTTCAACAGCCATACTGACCAGGTCGGGAGCAGGCACATTAGCACCGGTGTAGTCAATGTTCCAGCCGTCAATTTCCAAAAGGTCGGCAACCATGCGTGGCCCGATTTCATGGAATTCGTTCGGGGCAGCTGATACGATCGCTTTACCTTTATTTTGCTCTAAAACTGCAAAACGGGGATAAAGTGAAGACATTACCCTGGTAACGATTGCCGATGCCAGGTGTTCCTGGGCAACAGAAATATAGCCTTTTTCCCATTGTAGACCAACATCATAGAGTGCAGGCTGAATCACGTGCAGGTAAAAATTAGTCAGGTCTGAAACAGATTGAATGTTATCGGAAGAGATCTTTAATGTTTTATTAGTGTTACCCTCAAGCATGGCGGAAAAAAATTCGGTCTTTAATTTGCCCCATTCTGAGTCAATAAAATGAGGAGGTTCGGTTATTTCCTGTGCTCCTGTGATTAAAAGTTCATGGTTGTCAATAATCCAGTTATAAATTGATATAATCGGCTTTGATTTTTCAGCATCAAGATTCTTGTTAACAGCGTAGATCCAGGCTTTCATGGCTTCAGGGAAATAATTATAAGAAAATCCCCTTGCCTGATAGGTCCGGTAAGCCCAGAGAATGATCTTTAATAGCAGTCGTGAATCATTAATTTTAAAAATGTTGCTCATGAAAGCTGCGTGGTTAGCATGGTTATCATACATCAGGGAAAAGGGATTCTGCCCAATCAAAGTCTTAATCTCTGGATTCCCGGTCATCGAAGCATTTACATCTTCAACAATTTTTTCCTGCGTTTCCCAGTATTCCTGGGCAGAACTGAACGGAACAGGAAGTGATTTATCCAGGCTTATTAACAGCTGGTCAAATGTTTTACTGTCATTTGCCACCTTTAGCTGCCTCCTGCTTTTGTCTTATCCTCATCTTTTTGGACCTGTATGGCAAAATCGGGACACATGTATTCGCAAAGTTTGCATCCTGTGCATTCATCCTTATCAATCAGTTCCGGGCTGCCGTCTTCCCCGGCTTTTAGATTGTTTTTTGGACAAAATTCGAAACAGATCCCACAATCCTTGCAGCGTTCATTGTAAACTTTAAGACTAAATTTTGCTTTACCCATATTATCTATCCTTTCTGTTTGCTGCTTCTATTTTAGTATAATTGCTCCTTCAGGGCAAAACTCTCTGCAGCAGTAGCAGCGAATGCAGGAACTGAGTTCTATGTCCGGTATAGGTTGTCCTGCTATTATTATCTGGGCAGGACAATCCTTAACACATTTACCGCAATTTATGCATTTGTTTTCATCAATCTCAGGATAAGGTCTTCTATTTCGAGCCCAACCCCTGAACCGGGCCAGCGGGAAATTTGCGACCAGGCGCCCAATATTACCACCTGCTGCCAGCCCCTTGTTGAAATTCTTTATCTTGCTTTCGTTGAGACTTAACCCTTTAATTGTTATTTCTTTTAAGTCGGTTCCCGTTAAACCTTTTTCTTTTGCAGCAGTCAATGTAGGAACTTCCTCTGTGTAAAAGCCAGTAATTTCGGCAGCGATACGATCAACTGCAATTGCATTGGGACTGGCCAAAAGGAGCCCTGTATGCCTGGGGTTGCCGCTGCGCGGACCTACACCTTCCATTGAAACGACAGCATCAATTATAGAGAGTCCAGGCTTTACTGCCAGGTAAACATCCAACACCAGCCTGGAAAAACTTTTCGGTAAAGGATGTTCCACATGCAGGAGAGCCTTTTTCCTGCCGACAATGCAGCCGTAAGTGTTTTTAACTGCTGCTGTTAGCCCGGTTAGCGGATGAGTTTTTAGCTTGGCAACATTAATTATCAGGTCCATCTGATCCAGGGTAGATGCTAATTTAAAATTTCCATGATCACTATTAATATAATAATCTTTATTTGTATTGTGGTCAAACCTGATTAGTGTTGATTTTGTTTCCCCGGCAACTTCCTGCATCCCGGTTTTTTGATAGACCAGGTCAGGATCATCAGTTCCCGGACTATCGGCAATATAAACTATTCCCTTTGCTTCCCGGACCATCATAGCCAGGGCCTTAATTACTATAGGATGGGTTGTAACAGCTTCTTCCGGCCTGGCCGCGGCTAATAGATTCGGCTTGAGTAAAACTTTCTGCCCCGGCTTAACAAAATAGCCGATCCCGTTCCAGGGTTTAAAAAGCTCTTTTAAGCTTTCTGTCACAGTTTGAAGGTGATAACTATTGCACCTGTTTATTGAAACTGTGTTAGCCAGGTTTTTATCCAACTCTAAACTCCTCTGTTTTTACGCATAATTATTATAATTATTGCAATTATCCAGCCTGGTTAAGAAAACTGCCCTCGCTGCTCGTTTAGGCTGGAACTGCACCGGCTCAGCTTCAGGCTTTGCTAAAACGGCATTTTAATGCCTGCACTTTATGCTAGCTTAAGTATTTCTTAAGCTAGCGGAACAACACATAGTTCTATAGGATGAGCGGTCACTAATTTTTTTTAAACTTGTTAAGCACTTTGCGAAAAATAAGGTTAAAGTCAGGCAGCTGACCGGCACGTTTCTTGATAATTATGATATAAACTGCTGCTGCAATGGCAAGGATTACAATAATTAATAGCCATGGCGAGATGGTTAGGACAGTCCTCAGGATGCCCATGGTAGCGCTCATAGTTCCGGTCAGGGCAATGCTGGCAGCGATATAGGCAAAACTAAAAAGTGCACCGCCAAGGAATGTGTAGATAATAAAAATAAAAAAATTCATGTGCATGGCTCCGGCTGGAAAGGAACCAAAAGTGCGGGAAAAGCCCCAGAGCTGGGCCATAAAGATGGAAAAGTTGCCATATCTATCCCAGAGACGCATAAACTTTGACTTCTTTGTAACCCTGGTAATTTTTTTGTGATCGGGAAAGTAATGGAAGATTCCTGACCTGACAGCTGTTCCGGCCATACTGCCCAGCAGGCCAAGCAGGTAGCTTACAATAGAACCAAGGGTAATGCCAAGGGTAGATGCAAGCAGGAGCGACCAAAAAGAAACAGAGCCTCTTAAAATTAATGTTCCTGCTGTCAGCAGGACAATTATTGAAGCAAACGGTACTCCCGCGCTTTCAGCAAACATAGCTGCAGCAATCCCGGTTATGCCATAACGGGCAATTAAGGTTTCGAGCAGTTCAAAAACCGGCTCTAAAGGCTCGATCTGCTCTATCTGTTCAAGGCGATCCATCTGCTCTCTATATTCAAGTGGCTGCGAACTTTCCAAGTTTTACTCCTCCAACCGACCGGTTAATATAACATACATACCCCATAAGCCGGCATCAGGTTCCAGCTGGGCTGGAACAATCTCAAGCGGGGTTATTTCCACAGAAGGTCTGATTGCTTCTTTTTTTATAACCTCTGCAATTCCGTTAACATAATTATTCCTGTTTCCTGCTACCCCGCCTCCGATGACAATGCAGGAAGGATTAAAAAGGTTAACCAGGTTGGCCAGGCCCATGCCGGTAATTTCCATGGTCTGGTCAACAATATTTTTTGCCAGTGTATTTCCTTTATCTGCTTCTTCAAAAACCCATCTTGCATCAAGCCTGGCCGGACTAACTTTATCTTCCGGCCAGATTGTTTTTGCGCTTAATTCGATTCCAGTTCCGGAAGCCCACCTTTCAAGGCAGTCATGTCCGCCGCAATTGCAGGTCCTGCCTTTGCCAAAGGGTTTAATATGGCCTATTTCACCTGCAAAACCGCTGTGACCTCGGTATAACCTGCCATCCAGGAAAAGGCCACCGCCAATACCTGTGCTGATAGTAACATATATAGCATTATTATGGCCCCTGGCAGCACCGTAAAAAACTTCACCGACCACTGCAGCGTTAGCATCATTTTCAATAAAAACAGGGCAGTTAAGCTGCTCTGACATAATTTGCACAAAAGGTACCGTTTCATTCCAATGCAGGTTTGGTGACTGATAGACCAATCCTTTCTGTTGATCCAAAAAGCCGGCAATACAGACACCAATTGCTTTTGGTTTTTTTTCCGGTCTGTAACCGTTTTTCATATTAGCTTCTGTTAAAAGTTCACTGATTACCCCGATAATTGCATCCGGTTCTTCCGGCTTCGGAGTAGCCCGCTTTTCACGGAACAAAATATTTCCTGCATCATCCATAAGAAGCAGCAGTATTTTTGTTCCGCCAATATCAACTACGCAGTATAGATCTTCTTTCATTCAAGTGCTACTCCTGGCTTTCAGACTCTGCTCCCGACGGAGCAAGTTTTTTTTCATAAAGGTAGTCTTCATAAATATACATAAGTTCTTTGTCAAAGAGGGTGCGCTTTAAATCAACAGTAACCGATCTGACCGCTTTAAGGAGATCTGCCGCCTCTTCATCGGACAGGTCTATACCATATTCTACAAATTTCATCTTAATAGCTTTGGAGCCCGAATGTTTGCCAATTACGATCTGCCTCTCCAGGCCGACATCTTCGGGGCTAAATACTTCATATGTTTCGGGGTGCTTCATTACACCGTCAGCATGAATGCCCGACTCGTGTGCAAAAGTATTTGTACCAACGATTGGTTTTGCCGGGTTAAGCTGACGTCCTGAAGCCCTGGCAACATATTCGCAAAGATTGAGAAAGTCCTTTGTGTTAACTCCAAGATTTACACCAAAGAGGTGTTTTAAGGCCATGGCTACTTCTTCAAGGGCAGCATTACCAGCCCTTTCTCCCAAACCGTTGACTGTTACACCAAGAAAACGGGCCCCCGCCTTTAATCCCGCCAGGGCATTAGCTGTAGCCATCCCAAAATCATTATGGGTGTGCATTTCTATATCCATACCGGTTTTTTCGATCAGGTCAGATATTATTTCATAAGTTCTGAAAGGTTCGAGAACTCCGATCGTATCACAAAATCTTAAGCGGTTGGCGCCTGCCTGTTTTGCCGCTTCGGCAAACTGAACCAGGAACTCCATATCTGAACGGGAGGCATCTTCTGCATTGACCGATATATATAAACCTTCTTTGCTGGCAAATTCAGTAGCCTTTGTCATATTTTCTAAAACCCATTCTCTTGATGTTCTCAGCTTATGGTTGATGTGTATATCCGAAGTTGAGATAGATATAGCAACTGCATCTACACCACATTCTATTGAATGCTTGATATCTTCAATGTTAGCCCGGTTCCAGGCCATTATTGAGGCCTGAAGTTTATAGGAAACTATTTCCTTGATAACCTCTTTCTCATCTCCACCCATTACAGGTATCCCGGCTTCGATTTGGTGAACTCCAAGGTTATCGAGCATTTTAGCAATTCTTAATTTCTCCCGGTTAGAAAAGACCACACCGGCTGTTTGTTCACCGTCTCTTAATGTAGTATCAACCAGCATTGGCAAATTCTTTTCCAAAGATTCCTGAAAACGTTTCATGTTTATATCTCTCCTTTACTAACCAAAACGTAATTCCCCGGAGCGCCTGGTGGCTTCCATCACAGCTTTTATCAGGCAGCTTCTAAATCCTTCTTCTTCAAGTGTAAGCAGGGCGGCACTGGTTGTGCCTGCCGGGGAGGTTACTATATTGCGCAGCTCTGCCGGATGCTGGGCATTTGAATCGAGCATTTTTGCTGCGCCAATTACATTTTGAATAACCAGTTTTGAGGCTACATCTCGCCTTATCCCTACTGAAACTCCTGCATCAATCATTGTTTCAATAAAAAGGTATACATAAGCAGGACCGGTTCCGCTTAAGCCGGTTGCGGCATCCATCAGTTTTTCGGGCATGCGGATTGTAACTCCCAAAGGCTTGAGCATATTTTCAACTTCCCGCCGTTCATCTTCGGTTACGGTATCGCCGGCACTGATGACAATGACACCCTCACCGATCAGACATGGTGTGTTTGGCATTAAACGTATTGTCTTGGTTCCCGGAAGAAGGCAGCTTTCGATATAATTGATGGTGATTCCGGCAGCTACTGATATATATATCTGCCCGGGTTGTACCAGCGGCTTAATAGAGTTCAGCAGCCCTTCAGTATCCTGCGGCTTAACGGCAATAAATATTTTTTTGCAGTAAGGGATTAACTCATCAAGATTTTCCACCACCTTACAGTTATACTCAGAAGCAAGTTGTTTTTTTCTATCAACACTTAAGTCGTACAGGTAAACTGTTCCCGGGTCGATGTTGCCCATGTTAACCATCCCTTTAACCAGGGCAGAGCCCATGGCACCGCAACCAATCAAACCAATATTATTTTTAGCCATATTAAAACCCCCTGCTTGAAGATCTTAGAAAATATTCTATCTAAATAAGATCATTAATGCAAGAGGTTGAGGTATTTGTAGAAACAGTTACTTTAATTTTTCGGTTTTGGATTCAAACAGATCCCTGTCGTAACGGAAACAATGCTGTGCTTCCGAGGAGAGACAGGAGCAGCCTTCGGTAATCATGGAGGTTATATTTTTACCAACACCGGGGCCAAGCATCAGGCCCTGGCCGCACATGCCAACTGCTAAGATCAGACCATCAAGACCTGGAGCAAAATCAATAATCGGGACTCCATCCGGAGTCATTGGATAGCATCCGCGCCAGATCCTGCGAACAAGCAGGTTCTTTAACCTTGGCAGCAGTGAAACCAGCCTGCCTGATAAAATTGGCAGGAACTCGGAAAGTGATTCACGGTCTGTGCCGATAAAAAGCTCTTTTGGGGTATAGCAAAAAATAATCTGTCCTTCCTTATTCTGGCCAAAGTAAAAGTTTGTTGTTTTACCTTCCGGTCCGGATCGTAAATCTACAACCAGGGGATCAAGGAAATGTTCAATCGGGGCCGAAATACCCGCTTCATGAGAATCAGGGGTTACCGGAATTTCCAGACCTAAAAGCGGACCGTGCTCTGCGGCATCAGAGCCGGCAGCAAGAACAACCCAATCCGCATTATAGCTTGCTTTATCTGTTTTAACGCCGGTTATTCTGTCCCCTTCACGTTGATAGGCGGTAACTGTTTCGTTAAAGTGGTATTCTGCTCTGTGTTTCTCAGCCTGACGCTGAAAGGCAATAGGGGCCAGGATAGATGAAACTTGTCCGTCATCCGGTGAATATGTCCCACCCAGTAGCCCTTCACGATTTATACCCGGTATAAGTTCTTCTACTTCTTCCGGCCCAACCCAGTCTATTTTCATGTCCAGTTTTTTCTGGTAAGGAATCAGGTCTTTCAGGGTTTTTTCTGTTGCGCTTTCATAAACCGGAAAACAGTAGCCTCCCGGTTTCCAGCCGATGTCAAACCCGTATTTCTCTTCCCAGGTGGAAAAAACCTCAATACTGAAAAGGCAGGTTGAAATTTTACCGGGATCAGAATGAGTTGCCCTGACACCGCCGATTGCAGTTTTATTCTCGCCCTGTCCTGCCGAGGCACGCTTATCAATTACAAGAACTTTTAAACCGGCTTCAGCAAGCTGGTATGCAGTAGGGTTGCCTACGCTTCCACATCCGACGATTATTACATCATAACTATTATTGGCCGACATTGTCTGCCTCCTCTACCTGTTTCACGTTTGCGTGGCCGGGCCCGTTTCCGGCTATAAAGTCTCCGAGATGAACCTCGGCAACCAGGGGCCGGTGGGTGGGCAGGGTTATTTCGGACATGGGAATGCCTTCTTCACGATATAAGCGCAGGATCAAGTCGTTACAGGTTTTACCGTTACAACCGCCCAGTCCGGCGCGAACTGCAGCCTTGAGCTGGTTCATATCGCGGATGCCCGCTCTAATAGCATTTACTATTTCACTTTTTCTGACTCTTTCACAGCGACATATGATCGGATCTTCTTCTTCCGCTGTCAAATCAACAGGTTCTCCGGGTTCAATTTCCCTGATCATAAACCCGGCTGCTTTTAACTTATCTTCATGAGGCACTTCCAGAAGCAGCAGCCTCCTGCTGTTTTGCGAAGTTCTGTCTTTGTAGGCGATAACCTTTCCCTTGCCTACCACATTGCCTTCCATGTCTGTAGTGGTCACTTCTTTGCCAAGAGGTATGATATCGTTAACAAATTCGTATGGCATAACCAGCAGAGCTTTTTCCCGATCAGGGTCGTAGTCATTAACAATCAGGGTTATGGCCAGGCCGGGACAGGCCAGGACACATTGTCCGCAGCCGATGCAATCCTTGCTGTATTCGGGAAGGGATAAAATTGAATCGGGCATGGTGATGCAATTACTTGGACAGGCTTCGGTGCAGGGATTACAGGGTATCTCCTGCATGCAGCGAATTAACGGGTAAACTGGTGCACTTGATTCTTCAGGCTGGAACGGTACACTTTCAGCAGTATGATGTTTCAGGGTATCGCCGAAAGATTCCCAGTCGCTGGGAACAGGAAGATCTATACCCATGCCCTGGGCCATTCTGCGTCCGATAATTTTTCCGGAGAAAATTGCTGCCGATGCTTCGGCAATTTCTTCTGCATCACCTGCTGCATAAGCTTCTATCCCGTACTCCCTGGCTTTAACAAGCAGTTCGTTAACCGGGCTGAGGCCGACAGCCATCAGGACAGTGTCAACATTATAAGCACGTTCTGTGCCCTTGACAGGGTTAAAGTTTTTATCAATTTCGGCGATAATAACCCGCTCTACCTTCTCTTTACCTTCTATTTTAAGCACGGTATGTGAAGTATAAGTTGGAACACCGAAACGTTTAATTTTATCCTCGTGAACCTTGTAGCCACCGCACTGCGGTAGTGCCTCGACCAGGCCCACAACATCTATTCCTGCCTGCAGGGCATGGTAAGCCCCGATCAGACCGACATTGCCGCCGCCAATAATGAATAGTCTTTCGGCACATTTAACCAGGTCTCGATTAACCAGGGTCTGAAATGCTCCGGCGCCGTATACACCGGCCAGGTCTGCTCCCGGAAAGGCCAGGCTTTTCTCACGGGCACCGGTGGAAAACAATACTTTTTTCGGCTCTACCAGCTTGTAGGTGCCATTTCCGGAAACACCAAACTTGCCATCGCTGAAAACACCGACTACGGTTGAATTAAGCCAGGTATTTATGGTTGGCAGGTGGTTCAGGTCACCGGAAAGGATATGGCCTATTTCAACCCCCCTTAAGCCGGCATAACAATCGGCTACGGAGCCAAAAAAATTATGGGTTTGCAGGCTCAGCTTGCCGCCCAGTTCATTTTTATCGTCTATAATTAGAACGTCTACTCCCACATTGCCCAGTTCTATGGCAGCACTGATGCCGGCCGGTCCCCCACCGATAATTAAGACATCGGTTTTAACTACCTCGGGCTGGACATTGATTGTTTCAGGCAGGTCTACATCAGGTAACCCAGGAACCCCTTCTACGCTGTTTACCTTCATGCCGTGGGTAACAGCAACCATGCAGCCCTTAACCGGTTTACCGTCGGCTATAACCATGCACTGTGAGCATTGTCCGTTGACACAGTAAACACCCTGGGCTCCTCCGTCCCGGTGATGATGTCCAAAAACCGAAATACCGGCTGCATAAAGAGCCGTAGTAATAACTTCGCCTTCCCGGGCAGTGTATTCCCTGTCATTAAAAGTAAATTTTACTTCAGGCGCTTCAATAGGCGGCAGAATGGGATGATTGCTGATCCTCCGTTGCTCAATTATTCCTTCATGTTTTTCATGATCAGCAGTTCCTAAGTTGAATAAAAGCTGTGGTTTTTCAGCAGGTGACTGGATCCAGGATCCCGGACGAAGCAGCAGTGCAAATTGAAGGTATTCTTCAACTGAACTGCAGAGAATTTTTTGATCAATGTCGGCAGCATGTTCTTCGAGCAGTTCTTTCCGTTTTTGCGGGCTGATCTTGAAGCTTAGGTTTTCGCCAATCTGCCCTGCCGAAAAACCGGCAAGTTCGTTTAGTGTGATAAGAGAGCTGCCAGATGGTAAATCTTCCGGCATGCCGGGATTAAATGTAATTACTTTTTCTGGTTTTGCCTGGTGCAGATCTTTTTCTGAAGCCAGGCAGCGTACGGCGATATTCTTTTCACTTAACAATGACGCAGCATCTGATAAGACATTTAAAACTTCCGGTTCATCCATTAACAGGGCTATCAGCATATGCAGCTCAGGGAGCCGGTTCAAATATAGAGCCGGTGCTGATGGTTCTTCCGTCGTATCAAACCAGGAAGTAATCAGCAAGGGCAAATTGATTTCCAGTTCGGGCTGTTTCTTTAACCAGCTGACGATATCGAGGGCCAGGTCCATACCACTTTCAGGGGTTTCCTCTGAGCGGTATGATGAATTTAACTTGCTGGTATAATTATCCATCTTATTGCTGTATTCATGCCAAAATTCAACCGGTCTTTCAAGTCCGAAAGAAGGTTTAAGCAGGGCCAGCTGATCTGTTTCAAGGCCGCAATATTTTAACAGTTCCCGGGCAGTTACCAGGCGTTTTTCGCCCAGGTTTCCACCCTCATGATAGGGACAGCTGTCTTTGTCGCGGCAGATTAAAGCAACGCTGTTAGCCCCGGCAGCAACACAGTAAAGTAAAATCGAGATGTCAATACTGCCGATGCAGCTTACTCTGAGAACATTGTCCTGTTCAGGCATTGGTGAACGGGGGCAGGCAAAAACCAGGTCTTTGCCCTGCAGGTCGCTGTTAAAGATAAAGTTTTCATAATCAGTTAAAGGTTCGGTTTTTTTCTGTTTGATGGCTCCCGTGGGACAAACCCCGGGGCATATTCCACATCCAACACAGGTTTCCTGTGATATTTGGGCAGTAGACAGACCGGTTTTATATAGAGTAACCCTGGGGATTGAATAAGGACAAACTTCTTCACACCTGCCGCAGCCACGGCATAATTCTGTTTCAACTGAACAGGTAGGCACTTCAAATTCCCGGTTCCATATTCTGTAGACGCCATTTTCCTGGCTTGATTCTATGGCATCTGTCGGACAAATATAAGTGCAGGTCCGGCAACCGGTACAATTTTCAGCTGTAAAATCTGGATTAGGCCCGATTTCTTTATCAAACCCTCGCCCCAGGGTAGATATAGCGCCGGGTCCGCAATCCTGGCAGACCCGGGTGCAAAGGCCGCACATAATACATTTATTATCTGCTTCTGCAGGTGAGGTAAAAGGAGTTACATCAATTCCTTCAAGCCGGGCCAAAGCTTTTACTTCTTCCGAACCGGGACACTGGGCCAGGTACAGTTCAAGCAGGCTTCTTCTTGTTTTCAGGACTTCTTCCGAGCGGGTTGATACAATTAAATCCTCTTCGGCAGGATAAAGGCAGGATGTTACTATCTTAGAACCGCCGTTCCAGTCCTTTTTGGTTATTTCAACCACGCATAACCTGCAGGCACCGCTTGGTGTCAGGGAAGGATGGTTGCAGAGTTGCGGAACCTGTATGCCGTGGTCATTTATAATCGGCAAAAGCATTTTTCTATCTTCAGTTTCAACTTTTCTTCCGTCAATGGTTATATTAATTTTAGTGCTCATTGTTATCCTTTCATTAAAACATAAATGTTACCTGGCGATATTTATTGCATCAAAGTTACAGGTAACCTTACAAATGCCACAGCGGTTGCAGAGTTCCTGGTCTATGGTGTGAATCTCTTTTTTAGTGCCGCTAATCGCGTCCTGCGGGCAATTTCTTGCACAACGGGTACAACCGGTGCAAAGGTCTGTAATTTCATAACTGATCAGGTTGCGGCAAACTCCGGCCGGACATCTTTTCTCATTGATATGAGCCATGTATTCATCTTTGAAATGAGCCAGGGTGCTGCGTACAGGGTTAGGTGCAGATTTTCCGAGACCGCACAGCGAACCCTGTTCAAGTACGTTCAGCAGCTTTTCCATGTTACCGATATCTTCCGGAACACCGTCTCCCCGGCAAATATTTTCTAAAATTTCAAGCATGCTGATTAAACCGATCCGGCAGGCACTGCATTTACCACAGGACTCCTGGGTTAAAAACTCGGTAAAGTACCTGGCAACATCAACCATGCAGGTATCCTCGTCCATCACGATCATGCCGCCTGATCCCATCATCGAACCTTCCCGGGTCAGGGTGTCGAAATCGACCGGCAGGTCCAGTTTGCCTTCAGGGAGGCAACCTCCCGAAGGTCCGCCTGTCTGAACGGCTTTAAATTTTTTGTTATTTAGGATTCCGCCGCACATGTTAAAAATTATCTCACGCAAAGTTGCACCCATCGGAACTTCAACCAGGCCGGTATTTTTAACTTTTCCCACAACGGAAAAAACTTTGGTTCCGGGACTGTCCACAGTACCGGTTGAGCGGAACCACTTCGCACCCTTGTCAATAACTACAGGAACATTGACAAAGGTTTCAACATTGTTCAGGACAGTGGGACAGTCATAGAGACCACGCTCTGCTGAACGAATATACTTGGCCCGTGGCTCACCAACCCTGCCCTCAATAGATTGCATCAGGGCCGTTGATTCACCACAGACAAAAGCGCCTGCGCCCCTGTTAATCTTGATATCAAAGGAAAATCCTGTTCTGAAGATATCCTGGCCAAGAAAACCGCTCTGACGGGCCTGCAAAATGGCCTGCTGCATTCGGATCAAAGCTCGAGGATACTCTTCCCTGACGTAGATATAGCCCTGGGAAGCGCCAACGGCGTAGGCACAGATGATCATGCCTTCAAGCACGGAATGTGGGTCGCCTTCCATGATGCTGCAATCCATAAAAGCTCCGGGGTCCCCTTCATCACCGTTGCAGATAACATAACGAACATCAGAGTCTATTTTTGCCGCAGTTCTCCATTTCCTGCCGGCAGGGAAACCTCCACCGCCGCGGCCGCGCAGTCCAGATGCTTCAACTTCATCGATTACCTCTCCTGGTTCCATCTGCTGAAAAGTTTTAACCAGGGCGCTGTAGCCTCCCCGGCTGATATAGTCAGCTATGCTGGAAGGTTCAATTAGCCCAACATTGCGGAGGGCGATTTTTTGCTGGGAAGCATAAAAAGGAATTTCGGTGTAATCTTCTATAGATGGAGCTTCATCGTTTTCGCGGTAAAGAAGTCTCTCTACGGCTTTTTTGGCAATTAAAGATTCCTGGATAATTTCAGGGGCGTCGTCTTCGGTCACTTTTGTATAACAGGTATTGTCAGGGTGCATTATTACCAGCGGGCCATGTTCACATAAGCCGTGGCAGCCGACCTTTTTAACCCCGATTGTAACGGGTATTTCAAGCGCTTTAGATTTCAGTTCTCGTGCCAGGGCTTCGGCTACCCTAAGACTGCCCTTGGCCAGGCACCCTGTTCCGGTGCAGACTAAAATTCTTGGCTGGTCAGGCGGTAATTTAGCTGCGAACTCATTCCTGATTTTTTCATAGTCGGCAAAAGATTTTACTTCAATACTTCCAATTTCCTCATCAAGGTAATCATCAGCTGAATGCTTTTGCTCCTGGCCTTCAGTACGCTTCTCTTCGGCACAGCACTGTTTTATTTTTTTTGACAGCTTAGAAGAGGTTATGTTGCCATGGTACTCGCCATCAATAATTGCTACCGGACCCATAGCACAGGCTCCTACACAGTGAACGGAGTTTAAAGTAAACTGGCCGTCCGAGGTCGTCTCTCCTTCGTTTACTTTGAACTCTTCGGAAACTGCGCTGATTAAGAGAGAAGCACCCCTGATGTGACAGGCGGTGCCTTCGCAAATATCGACAGTATGTTTTCCGCGTGGAGTTAAGTGTAGAGACTTGTAAAAGGTGGCGACAGAGTAAATTTGTGATTGGGGAATA
>SLBE01000242.1 GCA_007126465.1 Syntrophomonadaceae bacterium
ACTTTAACCATGGGCCTGATCAGGGCGTTAAAAAATAGTGGGTACAATCTGACCTGCCTGAAAACGGGTCCCGACTATATTGATACTGCTTTTCTAAAAGCTGCTTCCGGTAACGAGGCGGGCAACCTTGACCTGCACCTCCAGGGGCAGGAAGGTTTAAGGCAGGCCTTTTCCCTGGCTGAAGGCGACCTCTGCGTAGTTGAAAGTGCAATGGGTTACTTTGACGGTCTTGCCAACACTTACATAGGTTCCAGCTATGATATCGGCAGAATACTGGGCATAAACACGGTGCTGGTCTATACCCCCCAGGCGGAGATGTTTACAGCTATCCCGAAAATTAAGGGAATGGTCGATTTTAAGGAGTCGAGTATTAAAGGGGTTATCTTTAACCGGGTTAGTGATAAGTATTACCAGCTCTTAAAAGAGCAGGTTGAAGCCTATACAGATCTTAAGGTGCTCGGATACCTGCCGCCGCTTGCCGATGCCGCTTTGAAAAGCAGGCATCTTGGCCTGGTCCAGAGCGTAGAAATTGAAGAGCTTGATCAGCTAATTGAGAAAATCGCAGATGCAGTAAAACAAACCGTTGACCTGGAAGAGCTTAAAAAAATAATGTCAGATGTGCAGGGCAGCACCTTTCCCTCCCTGCCGCAAAGAGATTTAAGGGTTGCCGTGGCCTATGATAAAGCTTTTTCTTTCTATTACCGTGAAAACTTAAAGCTCTTAGAAGACACCTGCCGGGTTGTATTTTTTTCACCTTTAAAAGATAAACATCTGCCGCAGTGCGATCTGCTTTACATGGGTGGCGGCTACCCGGAAGTATTTCGCAGTGAACTGGCCGCAAACAGGGCCATGATTGAACAGATAAAAGCTTATGCTGAACATGGAGGCTGTATTTATGCTGAATGCGGGGGGATGCTCTATTTAAACCAAAGCATTGAGGAAAGTTTAATGTGCGGGGTGTTCCAGGGCAAAAGCAGGTTGACCGATAAACTGCAGCGCTTTGGCTATATCGAGATAACCCTGCAGGAGGATTGCCTGCTGGGCCAGGCCGGCGATAAGCTGACTGCCCACGAGTTTCATAAGTCTGTTTGCGCTCCCGGGGGAAAAGAAGTTTTTTCCATCAACAAGGCTATGGGCACGGGCGGATGGTCCTGCGGTTACCGTTGCAAAAATGTTCTGGCCGCTTATCCCCACATTAATTTTCTCGGCAACCTGAAAGCTTTCCAGGCCATGCTTGATTATGCCGAGCGGGTGAAAAAGTAATAGTAAAAGCCCAGGCTGTTCAAGAAAATTACTACGCTTGCTTCAGTTTTCTTGATCAGGCTGGGCAGTATATAGCGATACGGTCTGAGTAGTAACTAAATTCGTTAATTTACCGGTTCTCCCTGCACTTCTCCGTAGCGCCAGTCTATGATTCCACCGAAATCATAAACATTTTGATAGCCCATGCCATTTAGCAGGTGAGCAGAAAGTTGACTGCGGTTTCCAGACCGGCAGTACAGAAGGATGGTTGCTTCCTTATCCGGCAGTTTTTCAGCGGCCAGTTTATCCAGGTCGTAATCGGGAATTAGTATAGCCCCTTCAATATGGCCCTGGCGAAATTCTTCTTCAGTGCGTACGTCAACCACAATTACATCCTCGTTTTCCATCATTTCTTTAGCTTCTTCCGGGGTTAAGCTTTTATATTCACCTTTTTCAAAGGTCTCATCTTCGTTGACAAAGATTTCATTATATGCGCTGACCAGGTTGTCCTGCCACAGAATGCCTGAAAAAGCAGCAATGGAAATTATAGCGATAAATATAACAAACAGGTTTCTTTTCATTGAGAACACCTCTCAAAAACATTTAAATATATTCATATTATAATACAACTTGCAAGGTTTTGCAAGTAGTTGTAATCCAGTTATCAAACCACCTCTGATTATAAAACCGGGATTGTCCAGAGCTGAAAAACCTTTACAAAAAAACTACCATCTGTGATAATAATGATTATTAAAGTTCTATACAATGATACAATATAAAAGTTAAGGGTATTCTATGGCAAAGGAGCCAGTAGCAATGAAAAGTAGAGGAAAAAGAGCGAAAGTTGCTCTGCAGGGCACCGGGATGGCGAAAATGAATACAAGTAATTATCCCTGTTTGCGTAATGGAACCAGGCATCCCTGTAATTATCACTGTAAAAAGTGTTATTTTGAAATTGTTTACTGTCAAAGGAGTTAGTCGAAAAGCTTGTAGCAGTATGAAATATTTAATTGTACCGGGACACAATTGTGTCCCGGTACAATTATTAACTGAAAAAATCGTTTGAATAGTTCTAGTTTAAAGATAGCCTGAAGGGGCTAGCGTTGGGAAAATAGCCTTTTACTTGCTTTAGTTAATTTAATAAAGAGCCAATCCGTGATAGAATTAGTAACGGGGTGAGTCAATGAAAACAATTGGCATTATTGGCGGCATGAGCTGGGAGTCAACAGCAACTTATTACCGTATTATTAACAGGGTGGTATATGAGCGCCTGGGGGGATTAAATTCTGCCCGGGTTCTTTTATACAGTTTCAATTTTGATCAAATCAGTCAGTTGCAGAAGGCTGGAAAGTGGGAGGAGGCAGGTGAAGAACTGGCCTATGCCGGCAGGAGCCTGGAAGAGGCAGGTGCTGATTTTCTGGTTATCGCTACAAATACGATGCATAAAGTAGCTGAGACTGTTGAAAATAAGGTAAAGATTCCTTTGCTGCATATTGCCGACCCCACGGCTGAAGCAGTCCGCACCAAGGGAATTGTCAAAGTCGGATTGATAGGCACCGCTTTTACCATGGAAGATGATTTTTACAAAAAACGTCTCTGTCAAAACTGTGAACTTGAAGTGGTTATACCGGAAGAAAAAGAACGGCAGCTGGTCCATAATGTGATTTTCGATCAGCTTTGCCAGGGGCTGGTGCTTGAGCAGTCGCGCCGGCAGTATCAAAAAATCATAGAAGATCTGGCCGGCCAGGGGGCAACGGGAGTAATTCTTGGCTGTACGGAAATATCAATGCTGATTGGCCCGGATCATACAGGTGTTCCCCTCTTTGACACCACGGAAATTCATGCTCGCAGGGCTGCGGAACTGGCCCTGCAGGATTAAGCAGGCCTTATTCAGAAAAGACTCCCAGAGGTGATTTTTATGAATCGTGGGGAGAAAGATGATTTTTCACTGGTTAAGAGCGCTGAGGATGACAATGTTTATATTTTAAGTAAAAATTTGCAGGAAAGATGGGTTAACTATCTCTGGCAGAGCGCAGCAGCCGGGTTAATTACTTTCGCTGTGCTTTATGTTTTTTTGGAAATGATTCAGCTGATTATTTTGGCCGGTGTTGGCTCTACTTTTTTTACTATCTTTGCCCTGCCCGGAAACAGGACAGCCAGTAACCGCAACATTATTGGCTCTTACCTGATCAGTGTTACAGTCGGCTTGTTTTGTATCTACACTGTTTCACAAAGTCTTGGTGGAGGCTTGGCAGTTGGTCTTTCAGCCCTGTTCATGGTAATTACCGATACTGAGCATCCTCCGGCAGCCGGTGTAGCGCTCGGTTTATCACTGGCTCCAAACGTTGAAAGTGCCTATCCGGGTGCAGGCTTTTCCCTGGTCGGAGCCCTGGTGGCAGTTATTCTGAGGAACCTGTTGGCACCGTATTTGAAAAACCTGGTTTAAAATGGGTTCCTTTGAAATGTTTGAATGCAGCGGTGTTTAAATTGATATCTGTTAAGGGTGTAAGTCTTGAACAAAACAGGAGAAATAAAATCAAGAGTAAATTGCCTGAAGTGCCGTCACTACTACATAACCTGGGATCGGAGGTTCCCCAGGGGCTGCAGGGCGCTTGATTTTAAATCGAAATATTTCCCCTCGGGGGCGGTTTACAATTCATCGGGGATGTCCTGCCTTTTCTACCAGGAACGAAAGAAAGTGCGGGCGGGAAAAAGCAAACACAACAAATAATTATGCTACTTTGCTTGGTTTTTCTTCTCTTCTTTTAATTCTTTTAATTCAATCTCAAGGTCTTCAAGTTCCTGGACCATGGGCACCTTTGGAGAGTGAAAGGGCCAGCGTGCCTTGATGTCCTGAATTTTTCTCTCCACTTCTTTGATTTTTGGATCAAGATTGTTCAAGAAGATACCTCCAGTTTAATCTTACAAGTCCTTTTAATTACAACTTTTTTCAGGGGTTTTGATCAGCAGGGCCAGGCCAATGCTAATAAAACAAAGAACGGAAGCAGCAAGGAATGCAGTGGTGTAAGAACCGGTTATATCGCGGACCATGCCGCCAATTAAGCCTCCAAAAACCCCGCCTGCTCCCCAGGACGTGAAAACAAGCCCGTAATTAACTCCAAGATTTTTTACTCCGTAAAGCAGTGCGGTTACTGTGGGGAAAATAGAAAGGCAGGCTCCGTAACAGAAGCCGGCGACCATTGTTCCGATCACCAGGCTCGGGAGGCTGCTGTAAGTGCTAAACAGCAGAAAGTTTATGGCCTGGGCAGCAAAGATTACAACCAGGGTCGGGGTGCGGCCAAGCTTGTCGAACATTACCCCGCCGATGATCCTGCCACCGGCATTAAATACGGCAAGCAGGGCAACAAGGATAAAGCCAAGAGCTAATCCAGACTGTTCATAGACAATGCTGGAAAGCTGGCCGATAATCATTAAACCGGCCAGGGAACCAAAGCAAAAAATTAACCAGAGCAGGTAAAACTGGGGTGTTTTGATCATTTCAT
>SLBE01000072.1 GCA_007126465.1 Syntrophomonadaceae bacterium
ATTTTAAATGTGTTTGGATGGGATGCTTCAAAAATATCTATTTTAAAGCTAACATCGATCTTGTTGTCCGCTGCAATGGAAAGGGCATTAACCAGATCAGGGTGTTCCGGCTTCATTCCGAGGATTCCGCCAATCAGCCCAAAGTCAGTGCCCTGGTTGTTGTAGGTTGATGCCAGTGAGCCGGTTGGCTCAAAAGTGGTGTGGATATATTCCAATTGATTGTTAAAAAACTGCCTGATAATGCTGCCGATACGGACTGAAGCAGCGGTATGTGAGCTGGAAGGACCGCGCATAATCGGTCCAATTACATCATTAAAGATACTTGGTGGTTGCTTCTTCATTTAGCCCTTGTCCTCGCCTTTAATTACAGCCAGCGGCCTTAAGCGCGCTACTTTCCTGCATTTGTCAATTTCAGTAAGTGTATCTATAACCAGCTCTATGTCTTTGTAGGCCTGTGGAGCTTCATCCAGGTAAGCCTTGTAATTGGAACCGGATATTATTATATCACCCATTCGTTCTTTTAGCTGATTTACAGAAAGCTCTTTTTTGGCAGCGCTCCTGGATAGAACCCTGCCTGCCCCATGGTTGACAGAGTTAAAAAGTTCTTCAATTCCCTTTTCTGCCGCAACAACATAAGAAGGGCTGCCCATACTGCCCGGGATTAAAACAGGATGTCCTGTACTCTTATAAATTTCAGGATTCAGGGAATGACCAGCAGGCAGAGCACGAATTGCCCCTTTGCGATGGATAAGTACACTTTTACCGCTAATATCTTCAAACTGGGCGGTATTGTGGGCTACATCATAAACCAGTCCCAGGTCAAAATCGTGATCTTCCCCGCCTAATGTGCGGCTGAACGCCTTGCGCAGGTCGTCAGTAATCCACTGACGGTTGCAAAAGGCAAAATTAACAGCACAGGCCATGGCTGAGTAGTAGCTCTCCCCTTCTTTAGATTTTATTGGCACTGCAGCGAGTCCTGCGGATGGCAGCTTGATATTATATTTTTTAGCAGAGTTTTTCATTGTTTTTGAGTAATCTGTGCAAATCTGGTGGCCAAAACCGCGACTGCCCGTATGGATCATCACGGATAGCTGTCCTTCAGCCAGTCCATATATAGAAGCGGTATTATGATCGAATATTTTCTCTACAACACCGAGTTCAATAAAGTGGTTACCCCCACCTATAGTTGAAAGCTGCAGGGCTCTGTCAAGGGCTCTTTTACTAACTGCCTTTATATCGGCTCCTTGCAGGCAGCCGCGATCTTCTATGCATTCTACATCTTCCGGCCGTCCAAAGCCAAGTTCTATTAATTTTGGTACGCCCTGGTGCAGTAAGGTTTCCAGATGTTTTTTTATCAGGGGAGTATGCCTGCTCTTTTGCCCGATTCCACTTGGGATTGCAGCTGAAATGTTATCGATTAACTGATGCAGGTCCTGGCGGGTTAGATCTGCAGCAGTAAGGTTTGTCCGCAGCAGGCGAACTCCACAGTTGATATCCATTCCAACAGCTCCTGCAGAAATCAGACCTTTATCAGCATCCATTGCCATAACGCCGCCAATGGGTAAACCGAATCCGCTGTGGATATCAGGCATGCCTATGACAGGACTAATTACACCATCAAGTTCAGCAGCATCTGTAAGTTGATCCAGGGACTGGTCTTCTAAAACAGAACGATAGAGCTCTTCTTTCAAATAAATAACAACATCGGCTTTCATTTTATCCTGGCGAGATATACGGTAGCAATTCTTTCCGTAAGATTCCAATTTAAACATTATAACCTTCCTTTCCAGCCAGGTACGGTTTGCTAAAAGAGTTGTAGCTCTTGAATTACCTTTTCCAGGGCAGGCATTGCTGCTTTATTAGTCAGCTGAAAGTGGATCGGTGTAACAGAAATATATCCTTCCCTGACAGCCCTGGTGTCACAGTGTTCATCTTCTAAATCATCAACTACCAGTTCTCCCGCCATCCAGTAATAATGCATGCCCCGAGGGTCTGTCCTTTTTTCAAAAGCATTTTGATAGCGTCGGGTGCCAAGACAGGTCACCTTGATCCCTTTTAATTGATCTACTTTAACCGGAACGTTTACATTAACCAGGGTGTCTGCTTCAATGCTGCCTGCCAATAGCCGGGGTATCATTTTGCTGACCACCTGCCCGGCATACCTGAAAGCCCTGTTTTCCCCGGTACCGGTCAGTGAGACAGCAACGGAAGGTATGCCCAGGATCAATCCTTCTACGGCAGCCGATACTGTTCCAGAGTAAAGGACATCTGTACCCAGGTTGCTGCCGCGATTAATTCCTGAAATAACCAGGTCGGGTTTTGTATCTAAAATAGCCTCAACAGCCAGCTTTACGCAGTCAGATGGAGTTCCGTTGACAGAATACCCCTGTAATTTATTATTAACTGCCAGGTTTATTTCTTCAACACGCAGCGGTTTATGCATGGTTATGGCATGTCCGATAGCGCTGCGCTCCCGGTCCGGAGCAATAATAGATAACCTGATATCAGGATGTTCTTCTGCTATTACCTGGCATAAAGTTTGAATTCCTTCGGCATGGATACCGTCATCGTTAGTGATCAGAATATGGGGCTGCTTCATTTTTTAATTATTTCCTTTCAGCTGAAAAGTTTTTCAATCTTTTCCCGCTCAGGCTTGCATACCACTCCCCGTTCTGTGATTATGGCGGTTATCAACCTGGCAGGAGTTATATCAAAAGCAGGGTTAAACACGGTGATGCCTTCCGGAGCAGTAGCTATACCACCAAAATGGGTAACCTCAGTGGCGCTACGTTTCTCTATTTTTATATTGTCACCACTATCAATCTCAATGTCAATAGTTGATATAGGGGCTGCTACATAAAAAGGTATCTCATGGTGATTTGCTAAAACCGCAAGGGTGTAGGTGCCGATCTTGTTTGCAGTATCACCGTTAGCAGCGATACGGTCTGCACCAACTACAACCATGTCCACCATGTTTCTTGACATCAGGTAGCCGGCCATACTATCAGTGATCAGGGTAGCGGAGATATCATCGTGATAAAGCTCAAAAGCTGTGATGCGGGATCCCTGCAGGAGCGGCCTGGTTTCACCAATAAATACGTGTATATCCTTGCCATCTTCAACGGCGGCACGGATAACTCCCAGTGCTGTTCCGTAGCCACCGGTTGCCAGCGCACCAGCATTGCAATGGGTTAAAATTGATGCTTTTGGCGGGATCAGCTCAGCCCCGTTTGTTCCTATCATCCGGTTGTTATTAATATCTTCTTCATGTATAATCTTTGCTTCCTGAAGCAGCTTGTTGAATATTTCTTCCGGCTGGTTATCCTGGACCCGGTCAAATACTTTTTCCATTCTCCTGACAGCCCAAACCAGGTTTACGGCGGTTGGGCGAGCTTTAATCAGTGCTTCTGACGCCTGCTGTAAAAAATTTTTTATCTCTGCAGAGTTATAATTGTTTACGATAGCTTCGGATGCAGCAGCAACCATTCCATATGCTGCCGTGATTCCGATTGCAGGGGCGCCCCGGACAGACATTTCCCTGATCGAGTCGACCGCATCTTGATACGAACTACAACAGCGGTACTCTGTTTTTTTCGGCAGGTATCGTTGATCTAACAAGTAAAGGCAGTTATCCTCCCAGTATAAGGTTGGCAAGCTTTTTTTATTCAAAGCTAATCAGCTCCCTTTTGGCCAGTACTGACCGGATTCCCTGCAGCTGCAATTAAATTTACCCTTTATGTCTTCCAGGCAAGCCGTAAGTAAACGATCTAAACCCGGTTTGACCTGGTCCATAACTTCTAAGACTTCACTATGTGTTAACGGTTCTCCCGATATTTCGGCGGCGTAATTGGTTGATAGGGCGATGGTTGAATAGCATAGTCCGGCTTCACGGGCCAGTACTACTTCCGGAACATTAGTCATACCAACCAGATCACCACCCCACTGTTTCATCATTTTGATCTCTGCGGGAGTTTCGAATCTCGGTCCTTCCGTGCAAACATAGCAGCCGCCGTCTACCAGTTCCTGTTTAATCCTGCCGCCTGCAGATAATATTGTCTGCCTCAATTCCGGGCAGTATGGACAAGTAAAATCAGTATGCACTACGAGGCCGTCATCGCCTTCAAAAAAAGTTAGCGGGCGCTGTTTAGTCAGATCAATAAATTGATCTATTACTACCATGCTGCCAGGAGGTATTGTTTCGTTCAGACTTCCTACAGCTGCCGTGCTGATTACAGTCTCAACACCAATTATTTTTAAAGCAGCTATATTCGCTTTATAATTAACTTTATGCGGGGGAACCGAATGGCCTCCTCCATGGCGGGCCAGAAAATATACCCTGAGCTCATTGTATTCAAATTCCATCATGCTAACGGAACCATAAGGTGTATCAACAGAAACCTCATGGGCATCGCTGAATAGTGACTGGTTATAAACACCGGTTCCGCCGATAATAGCGACTTTTATTTCTGGCATTTGGATTCCTCCAATTTTAAAGTGCTTACAACTATAATTTTCTTTATATAAAAGCAAAATTCCTGCACTAATATTATTGACGTTTAGATTTAAATGCGCTATACTATAAACTGCTTTGAGAACAAGGAGTTCAGCCGACGTAGCTCAATGGAAGAGCAGCTGATTTGTAATCAGCAGGTTGGGGGTTCGAGTCCCTTCGTCGGCTCCAAAAAAGTTGTGGAGAGGTACCCAAGTTGGCCAAAGGGGGCAG
>SLBE01000178.1 GCA_007126465.1 Syntrophomonadaceae bacterium
GGGCTGTGACCCCAACCTGGCCAAAAGAACTGCTGTGCAGGTTTAATCCATGCCTGGAAACAAGACCGCTGGTTGGGCGCAAACCGGTAACTCCGCAGCTGGAAGCTCCCTGGCGCAGAGCTCCGCCGCTATCACTTTCAAGCGCTATCATAGCCGCACCGGTAATAACAGCCGCGGCCCCGGCACTGCCGGCAGCCCGGCTGTTATCCCATGGGTTAATAGTAGCACCCTTGGGAGATGAGGTTGTTGAAGAACCGAGACTCATATTGTCCAGGTTTGTTTTACCGACTACTATGGCTCCGGCCTCCATCAGCCTCTCAACAGCTGTTGCCGTGTAGGGAGAATAAAAATCACTAAAACCGCCTGAACCAAATGTTGTAGGCAAAACCCCGTAACAGAGATCATCTTTTACTGCCACGGGTATACCGGCCAGGGGCAATTTTTCACCTTTTTCAATGCGCAGGTCGATTGCTTTGGCCTGCTCCAGCGCATCAATTCCGGCCTGGTGAATAAAAATATTAAGGCTTTCATTTAATAGAGAACCATTATCAAGGGTTTTTTCTATCAGCTCATAAGCGGTATATTCTCTATTGTGTATATCTTCTACTGCCTGACAAACAGATAAATTCCTTAAGTCCAAAGTTATCCTCCTATCTGATCACTTGCTGTTATTCAATAATGGGGGGAACCATGTAAAATCCCTGATCAAATTCAGGCGCTGCTTCCTGTAACTCAGCCATCACGCCTTTATGGGCAAAATCTTCCCTTAGTACATTCACAGAATTATGCCCTAATAGGATTGGTTCAACTCCTGTAGTATCAACTGCAAGCAGCGGTTCGAGCCAATTTAATAAAGCGCCCAACTGCTGGTATAAGCGATCCTGCTCGTCTTCAGGCAGGCCAAGTTTGGCAGTTTTAACAGCCTTTTCAAATCCTACTTTTACATCGCTCACTTATTATCACCTGCTTACTATATACTGTAAAATCTATGGCAATTATTTCGGGAAAAGAAGGCAGAACCCTGCCCTTCAATTAAAAAACTTTGAAAACATAGTATTTGGAAACAGAACCTTAAATAGTAGGAGGTACTTCCTGCACAAGCATGAACACGAGAAAGGCTAGAATATAGCAATAAATCGCAAAATATAAAAGCCTGCCTTTTTTTAAAAAATCAATGAGCCAAATAATGCCTACTATCGAAAAAAAGAATGAAGTCAGAAAGGAAGCGGCCAGTGGTCCCGCTCCGATTTCACTCCAAATTGCACCTGAAATATCACCTGCAGCCAGGACAGTTGAGCCTAATATAGCCGGAATTACCAACAAAAAGGAATACCTTACTGCTGTATCGCGATCCAGGCCGGCCCACAGGGCGGCGATCAGGGTAGACCCGGAACGGGATATGCCCGGCAGAACAGCAATAGTTTGCCCCAACCCGACGATAACAGCATCCAGCCAGGTCATGCTATCTTCCTGGCGGTTACCGTATTGCTTAAATCTTTCGATTAAAATAAGAGCTGTTCCTGTCACAGCGAGCGCCGCTGCAATAAAAGGCGGTGTTTTCATAACATCGACAACCAGGTTCTTTAAGATCAGACCAAGGCTGCCGGTTATAGCCGTGGCGATGATAATGTAAATACCAAACATAAAATGGATTTTGTTTATATCGCTTTTTTCAATAAAATATGAAAAGAACCCCCTGATTACGGACCAGAGCTCTCGCCGAAAGTAAATTATTACAGCAAATACTGATGCGATATGCAGGAATATTTCATATGCCAGTCCTGGAAAATTATAACCAAAAAGCAATTCGGTAATAATAATATGGGCTGTGCTGGATATGGGCAGAAATTCGCTGATTCCCTGGACAATGCCGAAAATAATTGCTTCAAATAGTGACATTAATTAAACCTGCTTCCAAAATATTTATGGTTCGTTTATTAACCTAATACTTCTTCCATTTTCCGCCTGTGAACTTCCAGGGCATCTTCTCCAAATAATACAAAACGAATCAGCCTGACCTGCTTTAAATCAGCAGTAATTTCTTTTACGGTTTGAAAGGCTACTTCAGCCGCGTCTTCCATAGGATAGCCAAAAGCACCGGTAGAAATGGATGGAAAGGCTACTGAGTCAACCTTACTGTCTTCTGCAAGCTGAAGGGCATTTCGATAACAGTCTGCCAGAAGTTTGTCTTCGGGCCTGTCAGCACCGTAGACAGGACCGAGACAGTGAATTACGTAATCATTGGGTAAATTATGAGCTCCCGTTATGACTGCCTCACCCGGCTTAATCGGAGCAAGCGGCCTGCACTCTTCCTCCAGGCCCGGGCCGGCAGCACGGTGCAGCGCTCCTGCCACCCCTCCGCCAATTCTAAGTTGGGCATTGGCAGCGTTGACTACTGCTGCAATATCTTTCTGGGCGGCAATATCCCCCGAGACACATTCGATGGTAACATTGTTCACTATTTTTTTCATTTTAGTTACCCTCCTTCCCCTCCCTATTATGACAAAAAGGTCCGGGAGAATCAATCTCCCGGACCTTTTATCTATTTAGATTATTGTTGCTGTTCAGCCTGTTTAAGAAAACTGCGCTCGCCGATCGTTTAGGCTGTGTAGTTACATATTATTTAAGTAAATACTCTCCGTCCCCGTGTACTTAATCGCCGATTTTCCAGGTTTCCCATACCTTGCCGACAAGATCCGGGCCGGGCTTAAGGGTTTTCTTGCCGGGCTGCCAGCCGGCTGGTGTCGGTTCACCGGTTTCGCGGACATGTTGAAATGCCTGGACCTGGCGAATCAGTTCGGCAAAGTTGCGCCCCACAGGTGGAGTAAGAACTTCCATCGCCTGAATAACCCCATCTGGATCAATTATAAAGCGGCCCCTGATATTAACACCGCCTTCTTCATCGTATACACCATAAAGACTGCCAATCTTTCCGCCTGTATCGGAAAGCATGGGGAACTGCACCCCACCTTCGACCATCTTGGATAGTTCAACTTCCTGCCAGATTTTATGGGTAAACTGGCTATCAACGCTGCAGGAGAGAACTTCTACTCCCAGATCCTGCAGTTCTTTATACCTGGCGGCAACTGACGCCAATTCTGTCGGTCAGACAAAAGTAAAATCGCCGGGATAGAAGCAAATCACAACCCATTTGTCCTTGTAATCTGAAAGTTTTACTTTCTTAAAACCTCCATCTACAAACGCATTTGCTTCAAATTCGGGAGCCTTCTGCCCCACTTTTGCACTCATCACAAAACCTCCTATTTTTATTCATAATTACTCTGTTTATATATTCTATATTTTAATAACCGTTCCTGCCTTTATTAATAATTTTTATTCATAACTAAAAAGCCCGTATTGCAAGCTTCTATTGATGAAAAACTTCTACGGACAAAAAAGATATTAATGTTTATCACAGCTGATATGGAAGTACACAACCCCCGTCCCCGAGTACTTCTATTTAGCTTTCTGCCAGCAGTTTCCGCTGCTCTTCTGCCAATTCGGCCAAAGTTGTTGATTGAAGCTCCCTGAGTATAACCTGGTGCACTCTGACCCAAACATCCCTCGTTACACAGGAATCGACTCTGTCACATGTTTCGCGATTGTCAACACAATCTACCGGGGCCAGGGAACCCTCGACAGCGTATATAAGATCATAGAGAGTGATCTGGTCAGGAGACTTAACCAGCCTGTATCCACCGCGGCTACCTTTCTGGGTACTAACAAAGCCGCTGACGCGAAGCGGATTCATTACCTGTTCTAAATATTTTATTGATAGATCCTGTTTTTCAGCAATTGTTTTTAACTTTACAGGCTCTCCATCATAGCTTAAAGCCAGTTCAACCATGGCCCGCACAGCGTAACGCGCTTTTGTCGATAGTCGCACTTTTTTCCTCCTTAGAGCGGATTCTTTTTCAGCCGCAGTGAATTTAGCACCACATTCAAGGAACTTAAAGCCATCGCCCCTGCCCCGATAATCGGGTGCAGCAGCCCTAAAAAAGCAACCGGTATAGCTACAGCATTGTAGAACCAGGCCCAAAAATAGTTTTGCTTGATTTTCCCAAAAGTCGCCCGGGAAAGCTTAATTGAAGAAACTACTGAGCCCAGGTCGCCACGAACCAGGGTAATATCAGCTGCTTCAATAGCAATATCAGTCCCTGTGCCAATTGCTATGCCTACATTAGCCTGCTTGAGGGCCGGAGCATCATTGATACCATCACCAACCATGGCTACCAGACCAAACTCATTTTGCAACCTTTTTACTTCTTCAACTTTTCCTTCCGGCAGCACTTCTGCCAGAACCTTGCTGATACCAATTTGCCCTGCAATTGCTGAAGCAGTATTCCAGTTATCGCCGGTAATCATTGCAGTTTTAAAGCCCATTTTTTCCAACTCGGCTATTGCCTCTACCGCTTCTTCCTTGATTGTGTCAGCTACAGCAAGAATACCGGCCAACTTGCCGTCAACAGCAGTTAAAATTGCCGTCTTACCTTCCTCTTCCAACCTTTTCATTTCTTCATCGACACCATCAATGGCAATCTGCTTTGCTTCCATCAGGCGCCTGCTGCCAACAACAACCCTGCTGCCATCGATAACACCTTCAACCCCCTGGCCGGTAATAGAGTTGAAGTCTGTGACTTCCTTAAGATCTAACCCTTCATTTTTTGCTTTTTCTA
>SLBE01000068.1 GCA_007126465.1 Syntrophomonadaceae bacterium
AGTTTTCCGGAACCCAGGTTGGCACCTGGATGGCAATTCCCCGCTTTTCATACTTTGTTGTTGCTGTCGGGACTGTGCCATCAGGATTAAAAGCGCTTACCGGCAGGTCATCACCTTTAAGCTCGATCATTGGGTAGATTGTATCGCAAACATACTGGGGCGCTTCTTCCGGTTCAAATGTTGCACCGGTTTCTGCGTCTGCCCAGCTTTCCGGGTAATCTACTTCTTCCAGTGCTTCAAGTCCCTTGTAAATTGCGGCAACATTCTTCTCGACAATGTCGGCGCCTTTCTTGCCGTAAGTCTTGTCGATCATCTTTTCAATTTCCTTGAAGGCCAGTTCCGGTTCAATTACTTCTGAAAGCTTGAAGAAAGCGGCCTGCATAATCACGTTAATCCTGCCGCCCAGTCCAATTTCACCTGCAATCTTGAAAGCGTCAATGTTGTAGAACTTCAAGTTATTACGGGCGATAGTCTGTTTCATTTCGGCCGGCAGGTGCGTTTCCATATCTTCTAAGCTCCACTCGGAGTTAAGCAGGAATACACCGCCTTCCTTGATTCCTTCCAGAACATCGTAGCGGGTAACAAAAGATGGGTTATGGCAGGCGACGAAATCAGCCTGGTCGATCTGGTAGGTCGATTGAATTGCGGTTGGCCCAAAACGAAGGTGGGATACCGTAATGCCACCAGATTTTTTCGAGTCGTAAACGAAGTAGCCCTGGGCGTAAAGGTCGGTATTGTCGCCGATGATGATAATGCTGTTTTTGTTTGCTCCGACTGTCCCGTCTGCACCCAACCCGAAAAATTTGGCCCGGTGGGTTCCTTCAGGAGAGGTATGCAGGCAATCCGGAACTTCCAGGGATGTATGAGTAACATCGTCATTAATGCCAACGGTAAAGTGGTTTTTAGGTTGATCCGAGTTGAGATTGTCGAATACGGCTTTGACCATGCAGGGGTTAAATTCTTTCGAGCCAAGGCCGTAACGACCGCCGATAATTAGTGGAGTTTTCTGTACTTCCATCAGGGCGGTACTTACATCCTGGTAAAGGGGCTCGCCCAGTGAGCCGGGCTCCTTGGTGCGGTCTAAAACGGCTATTCGCTTGCAGCTTTCAGGCAGGGCAGCCAGGAAGTGATCCCTGGAGAAGGGCCTGTAGAGACGGACCTTGATCAACCCTACTTTTTCTCCCTGTTTATTCAGGTAGTTTACTGTTTCTTCAACTGTTTCACTGGCAGAACCCATGCAGATAATTACCGATTCCGCTTCGGGATCGCCGCAGTAGTCGAAGAGGTTATAGCGGCGGCCGGTTAGTTCATAAACCTGTTCCATAACCGCTTCAACCTGCTCCGGGGTTTCCATGTAATAACGATTTGCCGCTTCCCTGTTCTGGAAGTAGATATCAGGGTTCTGGGCTGTACCCCGCTGATGGGGGTTTTCCGGGTTAAGGGATCTTTGGCGAAAAGCCTTGATTGCGTCCCAGTCAACCAGCTTTTTAATATCTTCGTAATCAATTAGTTCAATTTTCTGTACTTCGTGGGAAGTACGGAAGCCGTCAAAAAAGTGCAGGAAAGGAACCCGAGTTTTAAGTGTTGCCAGGTGGGAAACCAGTCCCAGGTCGATGACTTCCTGGACGGAACCTGAAGCCACCAGGGCAAAACCAGTTTGCCTGGCTGCCATGACATCGGAGTGATCACCAAAAATTGATAGAGCGTGTGTTGATAAAGCTCTTGCTGATACATGGAATACTGAGGGCAGTAACTCACCGGATATCTTGTACATATTCGGTATTTTTAGCAGCAAGCCCTGTGATGCGGTAAAGGTTGTTGTCAGGGCTCCTGTAACCAGTGAGCCGTGGACGGCACCTGCTGCACCTGCTTCCGATTGCATGGTGGCAACCCGCATTTTTTGTCCAAAAATGTTCTTCCGACCGTAAGCAGCCCACTCGTCGCATACTTCGGCCATGGGAGAGGACGGTGTAATCGGGTAAATTGCCGCTACATCGCTAAGGGCGTAAGCGATATATGATGCGGCAGTATTTCCGTCCATTGTTTCAATCATCTTACTCAATAAAGACACCTCCATGATTAAGTGTTGTGAAAACGATTTATTTTACAAAATCTTCCGTATTTAACCTACTTGATCTTAACACTTTACATTCGGAATGACAAGCTTGAGCAGAGCTGCTGTGTTAATTTCCCGCAACTTAGAATATGCTGTCGATAATTAAAGATTTGTATTAGCTTTTTAATATTAATATAACTATTCAGCGAGCTTAGTTTCTTTAGCGAGGTCGAGCAGTAACAACTTTATTTGTACAAGCGCCCTATTAAAGCCCCTGGTAGCCATAATATGATACAATGCAAATATGAAATACTCTGCAACTGATGAACTGAAACGCCATGTCCTGGTGGTTGAAGATGAAGAAGACATTGTCCGTCTGATCGCCTTCCACCTGGAGAAAGAAGGCTACCGGGTTACCGGCACGGGAAGCGGTCGTGAAGCCCTTGAACTGGCTTATGAAAACCCTCCGGACCTGGTTGTTCTTGATATCATGCTGCCTGAAATGGATGGTCTTGAAGTTTGCCGCCGCCTGCGGGCCGGTAAAGGTACGGCAAAAATTCCTATCTTGATTCTGTCCGCCAAAAAAGAAGAGCTCGACAGGGTCCTGGGATTGGAACTTGGTGCAGATGATTACATGATAAAGCCTTTCAGTGTTCGTGAACTGGTAGCCAGGGTCAGGGCGATGTTCAGGCGCTTTGATAGGGATAACGATGATATTAATTCGGAAGCTGATAAGCCTCGCATGGAAGAGAAAGTAATAAGCCTGGGTGATATTACCCTCTACCCGGAGCGTCACCAGGTTACTGTAAATGGAGAACAACGAACGCTAACCCACAAGGAATTCTTACTCTTAGAACTGTTAATGGAAAATGCAGGAAAGGTTTTAACCCGGGACTTATTATTGGATAAAGTCTGGGGCTATGAAGTTGAAGTTGATACCAGGACGGTGGATGTCCATATCCGTTATCTGCGCCAGAAAATAGAAAGTGACCCGGCCGTACCCCGTTATATAGAAACAGTTCGTGGTGTAGGGTATAAGTTTGTTAAAGACCAGGAATAATTTAAATAAGTAGTAGCTGATCGGAGGTTATGACCTTTGTTTCCCGGGATTCGCCACCGCCTGATAGCATATTACCTGGTAGTTATTGCCGTTATTGTTTTACTGATGGGGGCTTTTTTTATCTGGTTTTTAAGTAATTACTATATGGAAATGCTTCGTGGAAATCTTTACAACCAGGCCCGCCTTTCTGCTGCCCTGGTAGAAGAGATGCTGGCGCGCGATGCTGCTCAAGCGGAACTGGATCAGCTTAGTAAAAACCTTGGTGATGAACTGGGCTTAAGATTAACCCTGGTTGCGCCGGATGGGATTGTCCTGGCTGACTCGGCAGAGGACCCTGCCTTGATGGAAAACCATGGTTCACGCCCGGAAATTATAGAAGCAATGGAAATGAGAAAAGGTGTTGCCACCCGTTACAGTGTAACCCTGGATGAAGAAATGTATTACCTTGCGGTACCGCTCAATAGTGGATCAGATATGTTTTCAGAAGGAGAACCAGCTGCAGTGATGCGCCTGGCCCTGCCCCTGGCCGGCATAAAGCAGGCTCAAATAAACTTGATCTTGTTTATTTTAGGCGCTTTACTTGTTTCTGCGCTTGTGGCAATCACCGCAGCAATATTTTTATCTCAGCGCATTACCGTTCCTATTGAGAGAATCAGCGCTGCAGCAAGAGCTATTGCCGGTGGTAATTTTAATCCGGAAATTAAAGTTAAAGGTCAGGATGAACTGGCCCAGCTTGCTGTAAATATTCGAGAAATGGGCAGCTCGCTGGCAGGAAAAATGAACCAGGTGGTCTGGGAGAAAAATAAACTTGAAACAGTTGTATCTTCCATGAGCAGCGGAATAATCTTAACCGACAAGGACCAAACCATAGAGTTGATTAACCCGGCAGCGGAAATACTATTTGACCTGAAGAGCGAAAAGGCTGTCGGCAGCAGCTTTCAAAATGCCATTCGTTATTACACGCTTAACGAAAACCTAAAAGCTGTCTGCCGGGACGGTGAAGCAAAGGATTTTGAAATTAACCTCTATTATCCGCGGGCAGCTGTGCTTGATGTTTACATTCTTCCTGTTTTCGGTGAAGAAGGTATAATAATCGGGGCACTGCTTGTTTTTCATGAAACAACAGAACTGCGATCTTTAGAGAGAATGCGCAGCGAGTTTGTAGCCAATGTTTCCCATGAATTACGAACTCCCCTGACAACGGTGCGCGGTTATACGGAGACTATTCTCCATGAGAATCTGACCCGGGAAGAGTTAGCCGATTTTCTACAAATTATTGACAGGGAAACCGGCAGATTATCAACACTGTTAGATGATTTACTGGATCTGGCCCAGATTGAAAATGAAAAAGGACTGGTAAAAAAAGAGTCGGTTGACTTGAAAACGCTGATTGATGAGGCAGTCTTAATAGTAAATGATTTAAGGGTACAACAGGAAGTTACTATTACAAAAAGCTTCCCTTTAGAAGAAATTACTGTTGCCGGCAACCCGGATTGGCTGCGCCAGGCTTTAATCAATGTCCTCGAAAACAGCATCAGGCACGGCAG
>SLBE01000162.1 GCA_007126465.1 Syntrophomonadaceae bacterium
ATAAACTATAAAGTTTACATGTTCGGTGAAAAAGTGAATAATGTGGTCGATCACCCGATTATCCGTCCATCTATCAATGCGGTGGCTAAAACTTATGAGCTGGCGGCAGATCCTGGTTACCAGGATCTAATGACGGTCGAATCAAACCTAAACGGGCAGAGAATCAACCGCTTTACTCATCTTCATCAGAGCAGCGATGACTTGATTAAAAAAGTAAAAATGCAGCGCCTGCTTGGGCAGAAAACAGCTGCCTGTTACCAGCGCTGTGTCGGGTTTGATGCTTTTAATGCGGTGGACAGTGTAACCTGTGAAATGGATAATGAACTGGGAACTGGTTATCACCAGAAGTTCAGGAGATACTTAAAGAAGATCCAGGAAGAGGACCTGGTGGTGGATGGGGCTATGACCGATCCTAAGGGGGATCGTTCCCGGCGGCCACACCAGCAAGATGATCCCGATCTGTTTATGAGGGTTAGCGAAACAAGAAAAGATGGCATTATTGTCCGGGGCGCCAAGGCTCACCAAACCGGGGCCCTCTCTTCCCATGAAATCCTGGTTATGCCGACAGCAGCCATGGGCGAAGACGATTCTGATTATGCAGTATGTTTTGCCGTGCCCAGCGATAGTGCCGGGATAATTTATGTTTACGGGCGGCAGTCCTGTGATACCCGCAAACTGGAAGAAGGGACCATGGATGTAGGCAACTGCCGTTATGGAGGGCATGAATGCCTGATTATTTTTGAAGATGTTTTTGTACCCTGGGAACGGGTATTTATGTGCGGGGAATACAATTACACTGCTGCCCTGGTGGAGCGCTTTGCCGGGTATCACCGTCAGAGCTACGGCGGCTGCAAGGTTGGTGTAGGTGATGTTTTGATCGGTGCTGCAGCCCTGGCGGCAGAATATAACGGTACGGCTAAAGCATCACATATTAAAGATAAATTAATCGAGATGATTCACTTAAATGAAACCCTCTATGCCTGCGGTATAGCCTGTTCCAGCCAGGGAAGCGCTACCGCTTCAGGAACGCACCTGATTGATTTACTGCTGGCTAACGTGTGCAAGCAAAATGTAACCCGTTTCCCGTACGAGATAGCTCGCCTGGCTGAAGATATAGCAGGAGGCTTGATGGTGACCATGCCTTCGGAGCAGGATTATCGCCATCCGGTAGTCGGTCCTTACCTGGAAAAATACCTGCAGGGTGCGAGCGGAGTGCCAACCGAACACCGTTTGAGAGTATTGCGCCTGATTGAAAACCTGACCCTCGGTGCCGCTGCTGTGGGATACCGGACAGAATCTATGCACGGAGCCGGTTCTCCCCAGGCCCAGAGAGTTATGATCCAGCGGCAGGGCAGTCTTGAAGAAAAGAAGAAGTTAGCCAGAACAATAGCCGGAATAGACAAAGAAGTGTAGTAGGATAAAAGGAGGCAGGATTAATTGAAAGCAGCAGAAGGAAAAGTGGGTCGGGTTTTTGTGATTCGTCTTGAAGATGAAGATGTTATTCCAGACTGCCTGGAAAAATTTGCTGAAGAAAAAGAAGTTAAAACAGGCCTGGTTACCTTAATTGGTGGTGTGACTGAAGGCAATATTGTAACCGGTCCCCGGCAAACTACAGAAATGCCACCTGACCCGATGATTACCCCCGTAGATGAAGCCCATGAAACCTTAGGGGTAGGAGTGCTGGCTTTAGATGAAAAAGAGCGTCCCAAGCTTCACCTGCACGGAGCCCTGGGCAGAACCGGCAGCGTTAAGGTCGGCTGCTTCCGTCCCGGTTTAAAGACCTGGCTGGTTGGTGAAGTGATAATAACAGAAATAACCGGGGTTGAAAGCAGGAGGGTCCTTGATGAAAAAAGTGGTTTTACCCTGCTGAAGCCAGGTAATTAATCAGCAAGCGGCAGGTGGTCCTTAATGAAAAAAAGCAGTCATTCCGTAAAGCATGCCGGAAAAACGATACCTTTTACTGTGGTTAGAAAGAAAGTGAAAAATGTTAACCTGAGAGTGAAGCCCGATGCGACAGTGGTTGTTTCGGCCGGTAATAAAGTGCCTGTTGAATATATAGAACAGCTGGTGATAAAAAAGGCACCCTGGATCATCGAAGCGTTAGAGCATTTTAATGAGCAGAGAAACAACATTAACAGCCGCCAGTATGCTACGGGTGAAGTGATTAACTATCTCGGGCAGGCCTACCCTTTGCAGGTAGTAGCGGTAAAGAAGCAGGAAGAAGTAATAATTGACCGGGGAATATTCTACCTATTTGTTAAGGATGACGGTGATTTTAAGCGCAAGGAGCATCTTATTACGGAATGGTACAAGGAGCAGGCAAGACTACTTTTTGAGCAGTCCCTGGATAAAGTTCACCCCCTGGTCGAGGAACAGGGAATAGTTAAACCTTCTATCACTGTTAGAAAGATGAAAACCAGGTGGGGTTCATGTTCATGGAGCAGGAATAAAATTACTCTTAATAGTGAGCTGGTAAAAGCACCCGGCCCATGTATAGATTATGTTGTTCTTCACGAATTGGCCCATTTTAAGCATCGCAAACATGATTATGAATTTTATAACTTCCTAACTGAAATCATGCCCGACTGGAAAGAGAGGCGCAAGCTCTTAAAGGGCATTATTGAATCAACCTGAAATTTATGGCAGCTTCTTAAGCCAGTACCGTCTGGTGCTGACCAATCTACTTAATAAAACTGAAGCGAGCGTAGTTTTATTAAGCAGGCTAAGCAGTTATAATTTAATGCAAATCATTAAGCATGCTTTTGCAGAGGCTTAAGAATATGTTCCCTCAATGCCTGATAGGCCAGTGCCCCGGTGGTATGGCCTTTATTGATTATATCCACCGGCAGATTGCCATAAGAAGCTCTCTGCTGCTCGTACCTGATCAAGGTGTCATGGACTGCCAGCAGAGGGAAAACATTGCTGTTATCCATCTTTGCAAAATCCTTTTCAAAATTAAGAACACTTTTTATTGCAGAGGGATTATCTTTGGCTGACCTGGCAACTGCCTTGCTGTAGGTTGAGTATAAATAGGCGTCATCCATGGCCAGCCCTGCCAGAAGAGGAGTATAATAGTCGGCGCTGTTAAAGTGGATATGATGCAGGTTGGTTATAAAGCCGCCCAGGCTTGTTCCCGCTATCACTATTTTGCCAGTACTTACCTGGCGGAGGTATTGAACCAGGTGTTCAATTAAATGGACGGAAACAGCCAGCATGGCTGCGATATTATTCAGGGTCCTGATTCCCTGCTGAAAGTCTTTCATGTTTCTGTGGAATGGAGCCCTGATCAGGGCCAGGTTTGCCGGTATATCAAATTTTGGAGTAGGAAAAATCCTTTTAAAGCCGTAATCAAAAGGAGTTTCAGCAGCACCGTGATGGTATACAATGGTGGGTAGTTTTTCGTCCGTCCATCTGGCTATGCGAAAGGTAGCATTTAAATTACCGGCCAGTGTGTCAACTTCGATGTCATAGTCACCTGCACCCTGAACATCCGGAAAAGTCATGCTTATATTATTTAAATGTTCGGCAATTGTGACGGATTCATGACCTTCACGGTAATACTTTGGCATAAAGAGAGCGCCAGTTCCAACGGCCAAATTGTCAATTAAGCTGTGAATGCTCATAAATTATCCTCCCCAGTATTGATAGATCGATTGTTTCTCACTTATTTTATCAGATTTTTTACACCTTTAGCTAAAAAATATGGAACTATTGTAAATATTGTCTTTTAATAGTTTGGCTAACTGGCAAGATTAAGCAATATATATTAATTAATGGGAACCGAAGTCTTGTTGTAAATGTCTTAATTTTAAGAACAGGATTGTTCAATAGAATTTTAAGTGCTTATATATTAAAAAAAGTGAGGTTAGAGAAATGAAAGAGAGGTTGTTTTGGGTTTTCAAAGTAAGGTTTACCTTCGTTTTGATTGCCGCTGTAATACTCTTGATTATCTTTTCTACTCCCGCTGCAGCTGCTATTTACGGTGATGTCAATAATGACGGGAAGGTCAATGTGCAGGATGTTGTCCTGGTCATGCAGCATATTCTGCTTCTGGATAAAACACCTTTTACTGAAGCAAAAATTATAGCAGCGGACGTTAATGGTGACGGAGTGATTGATGTTCGTGATGTTACCTTGATGTCTCAAAAAACCCTTAAACTGATCGATGTATTTCCGGTTGAGGCCAGGGCTCTTCAGGTTGCCAGTGTTAAGGCTGTCAACCCGAAGCAGGTTGAGGTCAGGTTTAGCAGAATTTTAACCGGTACAGAAAAAGCAAAAATGACGCCGGCAAACTTTCACCTTGGGTTGGATTTCCTGCCCTCCATCGACAGGTTGCCTGGCGTAACTAATGATGGTTCGTCAGTTAAAGTGCTTTCAGATAACAAAACAGCCCTTTTAACTTTGGCCAATGGATATAATTTCACCAGCGGCACTACAGCAAACCGGGCTGTAGTTAAGAAAGAAGTCGGGCTAACCAGTGATTACATTGTTAATAATCTTGCCTTTACGGATGACCGGGCTCCGGTCCTGGAAAGTGTTCGTGGGGTCGGAACAAGAACGGTAGTTTTAACATTTTCAGAACCGCTGGACCGTTCAATCGTGCCGGACAGGATAGTTTTAACTTCAAGTACCGGACAGGTAAGC